>JAPPFU010000112.1 GCA_028875085.1 Chloroflexota bacterium | reverse complement strand
TTGATCACCGCCTACGGCGTCCACCTCACCCTCGAGCAGGTGCGCGAGCTCCTGGGCCTGGGCGGCGAAGAGCGCGCCCTCGCCTTCGTCAAGCACTTGCTCGCCGGCAACACGTCGCAAGCGCTCGAGGCCGTCAACCACGCCTCGGCGGAGGGCCTCGACCTACGGCCGCTGCACCGCATGACTGTCGATCTGCTGCGCGCGGCGCTGCTGGCCAAGAGCGGCGTCCGCAACGCCGTAGACCTGTCTAAGGAGGTGCAGGCGGAGGTAAGCGGACTCGCCGGCCGCGCATCCGCCGAGCAGATGGTGCGCGCGCTGCGCCTGTTCGGTGCGGTGTCCCTGCGCCACGACCAGCCGTCGCCGCTCCCGCTCGAATTGGTCGTCGTGGAGTTGGGCATGGAGCCGGAACCTCCGCCCCCCGCACCCCCTCTCGTGCGCGCCGCTGCCCACGCGGACGCTCAGGCACCCGCACCCCCACCGCCAAGACAACGCCCGTCCCAAACGACGGCGCCCCAGCCTGCCGCCCAACCCGCGCCGCGCACAGCGCCGCCTCCGTCTGCTCCCGCCAACGGCAGCGGCGCCTCGCCCTCCACTCCGGAGGGGCGACTGGCCGCGCAATGGCCTGCGATCCTGCGCGCCGTAAGCCGCGCGCCCCGAGCCAAGTACGACGTCGGTGCGTTGCTCCGCAGCGCCCGCGACCACCGGTTGGACGGAGACGCGTTGGTGGTGCGCTTCCCCCATCGCTCCAACGGCGAGCGCCTGCGGGAGGAGTTGGAATCCCCCGCGTGCCGCTTGGAGGTGGAGCGCATCCTGAGCGAGGCATTGGGCGCGCCCGTCACCCTGCGCGTGGACATGGAAGAGGCGCCGGTCGAGACCGCCGCGCGCCAGACGGGCCATCTGGTGCGCGCGGCCATGAGCCTCGGCGGCCAGGTGGCGTCGGAGCCAGAGCCGGAGCAGACGCCGGCGCCCGCCGCGCCGGAGGAGGAGACTGCCAATGCGGATGCGTAAGGGCCTTTCGGCCAAGGACCTCAAACGTCAGGCGCAGGGACTGCAAGAGCAGTTCGCCAAGGCGCAGGAGGAGATCGCCAGCGCCACCGTGGAGGGGTCGGCGGGCGGGGGCGCGGTGAAGGTCGTGGCGACGGGAGGGCTGACTATCCAATCGGTCGTCATCGACCCGTCGGCGGTGGATCCGGAGGACGTGGAGATGCTGCAAGACCTGGTGCTGGCGGCGTCGAACGAGGCGTTGGAGAAGGCGCAGGCGCTCGCCAACCAGCGCCTCGGCGCGTTGGCCGGAGGCTTCGGTCTGCCAGGGCTGCCCTAGCATGACCCAGGGCCATCCGTCGCTCGCGGCGCCCGTGGCGCGCCTCATCGAGCAGTTCCACAAATTGCCCGGCATCGGCCCCAAGTCGGCGCAGCGCCTGGCCTATTACCTCATCCGCATGCCCGCGGGGGAGGCGGAGGCGCTGGCCGAGGCCGTTCTTTCGGTCAAGGAGCGCACCACCTTTTGCGCCCAGTGTCAGAACATCACCGAACACGACCCCTGCTCCGTGTGCGCCGACGCGCGGCGCGACCGCTCCCGCGTCTGCGTCGTCCAGGAGCCTCTCGACGTTCTCGCGATGGAGCGCACCGGCGTCTACAACGGCCTCTACCACGTCCTCCACGGCGTCATCGACCCGATGAGCAACATCGGCCCCGACGACCTGCGCATCCGCGAGTTGCTCGCGCGCCTCGCCGACGGCGAGGTGGCCGAAGTGATCCTGGGGACGAACCCGAACGTGGAGGGCGAGGCGACGGCGATGTACGTCCGGCAACTGGCCGCCCCCCTGGTGGAGCGGGTGAGCCGCCTGGCGCGCGGCCTCCCGGTTGGAGGCGACCTCGAATACGCCGACGACCTGACGCTCGCCCGCGCCTTCCAAGGCCGCGAGCAGATGACGTAGGACGGGCGCCCCGCGCTCGCCTCGAGGCGAACGAGGCGCCTGACGCGCGAGCGCGCCCTGTGCGACAATGCCCGCATCCCGCACCCAACGGAGCGCTCCTATGGCAGTAACACACGAGACCGTCGACGTTCAGACCCCGGACGGAACGATGGCCACCTACCTCTACCGTCCCGACGACGACCGGCCGCATCCGTCGGTCATCGTCGTCCAAGAGATATTCGGCGTGAACGCCAACATCCGCGGCATCGCGCAGCGCTTTGCGGAGGAGGGCTACGTCGCCGCCGCGCCCGACATCTTCTACCGCTCCGGGCGCCTGCTCGAAGTCCCCTACACCGACTTCGACACGGCGCGCGGCCTGATGCAGTCGCTAACGGACGGCGGCTTGGTGAACGACTTGAACGCCGTGATGCGCTACCTCCAGGCCTATCCACACGCGCTCCAAGGGCGCACCGGCATCACCGGCTACTGCTTCGGCGGGCGCGTCTCCTTCCTCGCCGCAACCGCCGTCGAGGGCCTGTCCGCCGCCGCCGTGTACTACGGCGGGCGCATCGTCGGCGAGGGCGGGCCGCTGGCCAACGCCGCCAACATCTCCGCCCCCATCATCGGTCTGTTCGGCAACGACGACCAGAATCCCACGCCGGACGACGTGGCGGCCATCGGCGCCGAGTTGACGCGTCTGGGCAAGACGCACGAGTTCCACGCCTACGACGGCGCCGGACACGGTTTCATGTGCGAAGACCGCGGCAGCTGGCGCGCCGAGGCCGCCACCGACGCGTGGGACAAGACGCTCGCCTTCTTTGCCAAGCATCTGAGCGCCTAACCGAGCATCGGGGCGCCGCCCATATCTTGCAGACGGGAGAGCAGCCATGAGCAGCGTCTACACCGACATCCTTTACCGCAAGGGCGGCGGCGTTGCCACCGTCACCATCAACCGGCCCGAGGTGCTCAACGCCTTCCGCCCGCTGACCGTTGACGAGATGATCGACGCCTTCAAGGACGCGTGGCACGACGATGACGTTGGTGTGGCGGTGCTGACGGGTGCGGGCGAGCGCGCCTTCTGCTCCGGGGGCGACCAGAAGAAGCGCGGCCACGGCGGCTACGAGGACGAATCGGGCGTGCCGCGCCTCCAAGTGCTGGAGCTCCACCGCACCCTCCGCGCGATGCCCAAGCCCGTCATCGCCGCCGTCAACGGCTACGCCATCGGCGGCGGCCACGTGCTGCATCTCTTGTGCGACCTCACCATCGCCAGCGAGAACGCCATCTTCGGCCAGGCAGGGCCGCGTGTCGGCAGCTTCGACGCCGGATTCGGCTCCGTGATGCTCTCCCGCATCGTGGGGGAGAAGAAGGCGCGCGAGATCTGGTACTTGTGCCGCCAGTACTCGGCGCAAGAGGCGCTCGAGATGGGCCTGGTCAACAAGGTGGTGCCCCTCGCCCAACTAGAAGAGGAGACGCTGACCTGGGCGGGCGAGATGCTCTCGAAGAGCCCGACCGCCTTGCGCTTCCTGAAGGCGTCCTTCAACGCCGATACCGACTGGGTGTACGGCATGCAGGCCATCGCTCACGGCGCGACCAGCCTCTTCTACCAGACGGAGGAGGCGCGGGAGGGGCGCAACGCCTTCATTGAGAAGCGCAAGCCCGACTTCTCCCCCTACCGCCGCCAGCCTTGGTAGCGATGGCCGCCGCCGCGCGCCGCCCCAAGGCCGCCGCATGGTTCTGGGCCGCCAGGCCCTTCTCGCTCACCGCGTCCATCATCCCCGTCTTGGTCGGCTCCGCGATGGCGGCGGGGGCGGGCTTCGACTGGACGCTCTTTGCGCTGGCGCTCACCGGCTCCGTCGCCATCCAGATCGGAACTAACCTGACCGACGAGTACGCCGACCACCGCCGCGAAGGCGCATCCGCCAAGTTCCTTGCGCCCCACAAGGTGCTCCGGCGCGGCGAACTCAGCCAGGGCGCCGTGCGCCTCGGCATGGCGCTCTCCTTCGGCTACGGCGTCGCCGCCGGACTGACCATCGTCTCCCAGGTGGGCTGGCCTATCCTCGCCGTTGGACTCGTGGCCGTGGCCGCCGCCTACCTCTACAGCGCCGGGCCGCGCCCCATCGGCGACGTTGGCCTGGGCGAGCCCGCCGTCTTCCTGCTGATGGGCGTGCTTATGGTCTGCGCCTCCTACTACGTTCAGACGCAGACGCTTGCGCTTGCGCCGCTGCTCTTCGCCCTGCCCGTCGCCTTCTTCGTAACCGCCATCCTCCACTGCAACAACCTGCGCGACGTGGACGAAGACCGGGCCAACGGCAAGCGCAGCCTTGCCGGGCGCCTGGGCCGCGAACGGAGCGAGGCGGTGTACGCGGCGTTGCTCGGCGCGGGCTACGCCTCGCTGCTCGGCTCGGCGCTGGCCACTGCGCCCGCCTACCTATGGGCGCTCGCCGCCCTCGCCACCGCGCCGTGGGGATGGGGCGCCGTCGCGATGCTCCGCCGCGCCCAAGACCGCGCGGACATGAATCGCCTGATGGTGCGAACCGCCAGCCTCCACTGGCGCGCAGGGCTGCTGCTCGCGGCCGGGCTGGCGCTCTCGCGCCTGGCGTAGCGCGCCGCCCTCTCAGCGCCCTTCCGCCTCCGCGACGAGGCGCCGGAACGCGCGGACGAAGCGGTCGATGGCCGTGAGGTGGCTTGCGTGGCCGCCCGGCAGCGTCAGCAGTTGCGCGTTGGGCAGGAGCGCGGCAAGCGTGTCCGTTACCAGTCGGTCACGCCTGATGGTCGAAGCGCCGCGCACGATTAGGCTGGGCGCGGTCACCGCCGCGAGGCGCGAGGCATCCTCCCGATGCTCACCGACGCGCGCGGCGTAGCGCAGCGCGTTGCGATGCGCCCAGGCGAGCGGCCACGCGCGGCTGTCTTGGGGGCGGATGCCCGGGGCTACGGCGCCTGCGTGGTGGAAGAAGGCGGCCAGCGCCTCTTCATCCACGTCGTCCATGGCCGCGTAGGCCTGGATGAATGCGATATCGCCATCGGCGTCGGCGTGGTGCCCGGCGGCGCGCAGCGCCCAGCGCGCCTGCGGCTCGACCCGCTCGCTTTCGCGGACGCGGCCGGGGTGCGACATGGCGAAGTCCAGCGCGACGGAGCCGCCCAGCGACCACCCGCCGACGTGGGCGGTATCGAGGCCGAGAGAGTCGAGCGCGGCAGCCAACGCCTCGCCTTCCACGCCGATGCCCCACGGCTCGGGCGGGGCTTGGCCGGCGGCGGCGCAGGCGACGACGAGCGGCGACGCCGCAATGAAGCGGTGGTCCGCGCCCAGCAGCGCCGCGTGCGGCCCCCACGACGCGTAGCCGCCGAGGATATCGCCCACCATCAGCACGGGCGGGCCGTTTGCGGAGTATTCGCGGACGCGGCCGGGGAGCAGGGGAGGCAACGCGCGGGCGCTAGCCGTCCTTAGGCCCCACCAGAATGTCGTCGCCCTCGACCTTGACGGCGTAGGCGATGGCATCCTCCTCGGCGGGGGGAACGCGAGCCGCGCCCGTCTCGAGGTGGAAGTAGCCTTCGTGAAGGGGACACTCCACTTCGAGGTTCTGGGCGTGGAGGATGCCCTGGTCGAGCATGCCGCCCGCGTGGGTGCACCAGTTGTCGATGGCGTAGTACTGGCCGCCGACCTGCGCCAGCAGGATCTCCTCCGGCCCCGCCGTTACCATCATCATGTCGTTGTCGTCCAGGTCGCCCACCTTGGCGACCGCCACCCACTCCGTCAAGGCCATCCGACTCTCCTTATCGTCCCTGCTAGCGTGGCTTGCACGAGCCGCGCGCCCCCGATTCTAGCGCCACCGCGCGCCCATTGTGAAGCGGCGCGCCGTCCGGCTCCCCGTAGTGCGAACGGGAGGGGCTGCTATACTTGCGCCATCCCCTGCCAGGAGGCGCCCTTGCAGGCCGCCGCCCATCGCTCCAACCTCGCCGACGCGCTCCTCCCCGGCAGCGGCCTCCTCCGTGACGCCGCCCTCGTTATCGGCTTCGCCGCTCTCGTCGCCCTCTTTGCCCAGATCGCCGTCAAACTCCCCTTCACGCCCGTGCCCATCACCGGGCAGACGCTGGCCGTGCTGCTGACGGGCGGCGCGCTCGGCGCCAATCGCGGCGCCGCCAGCCTTGCGCTCTACGCCGTCGTGGGGCTGTCTCTTATAAACATCA
>JAPPFU010000008.1 GCA_028875085.1 Chloroflexota bacterium | reverse complement strand
ACTGGGGACACCAGCATTTTCAGTGCTGTGCTCTACCAACTGAGCTACCTCGGCCTACAGTTTCATGCTACGAAAGCGCCTTGGCAGCGTCAACCGCCGCGCGGGGCGGCTTGGGGTGGTGGGGCGCTCAGGCGAGGCCGGTGCTCGCCATGCGTTTCTTGGTGTCGAGGCTGACGAAGGTCTCGGTTTGGCGCACGCCCTGCACCGTTCCCGCCTTGTGGTGAAGGAAGGAGGCGAGCGCCTCGGAACTGGGCAGGTTCACCCAGATGAAGACGTCGTAGCTGCCGGTGGTGATGGCGACGTGTTCCGTCTCCGGCAACTCGGCCATCTCCTGCGCCACCGCCTCCACCCGCGACGGGTCGACCTGCAAGCCGATGAAGGCTGAGGTATGCAGCCCCAACTGCTCCGGCTCCGCGACGGCGGTTACGCGGATGACGCGCTCTTGCAGCAGGCGGGAGAGGCGGCGACGCACCGTGCCCTCGCTGACGCCAAGGCTCCGCGCCATCTGCGCATGCGACGCTCGCCCATCCGCCTGGAGCGTCTCGACGATGCGGCGGTCCAACTCGTCCATCGACCCACTCTCCACCACGCAGGGAATGACCGGAAGCGCGCAGTGCAAGCGCGATGCTACGAAGAATTGCGGCTTCGGTCAACTTGGCCGCCGTAAGCCGCCTCAAACACGCCGCTGCATGACGGCATCGGTAGCGCCGGCTCACCGCGCGCGCGAAAAGCGCAGCCTAGCGGCGGGCGTCGTTGCGCGGCTGGAAGATGGACCCCGCGCCGGGCAGGTCGGCGGGGATGGAACGCCCCCTGCGCCGGGGGTCGCCGAAGGGGCGCCGGGCCAGCAGACCCAGTGCCGCTCCCGCCGCGCCGATGAAGGCGACGCGCTTGAGGAATCCGCGCCGATCGGTGGCGGGCACGTTGCTCCGAGGGCTGGCGGCGGGCGTGTCCACGGGCGCTATTGTAGCGGGCGGGCGCGGCATTGCAACCCATCGCGCCGGCGGATGGCGCGGGCAGCACGCGCTCGGAAGGGGGCGTCCATGCGGTTGACGCTCGGCGCGGGCGTGCTTTAAGGTTCCTGCGGGTTCGGGCACACAAGCCGTGAGCAGACTTGCTACGAGTGCCCGGCTCCTCCTTTGGAAGACAGCGACTTGAGCACCGACCCCACCTTCATCAACGCTCTCGACTGGCAGAGGGTCGGCGGGCTATTGCTTACCCTGTGGTGGATGTTCGCCTCCGTGATCGGCCTCGCGGGGTCGATTCTGCTTGCGCACGGGATGGTTCCGTCCCTAGCGGGGACGCGCGACATCCCAGCGAGCGCGGCGCGGATGGTTCGCCCGCCGCTCTATCTCTCGGCTCTCTTCTTCCTCGCGCTCTTGGCCGTCAGCGTGGTGATGTTCGTCAATCGGCTGCCCATCCTCGGCGATATCTTCGACAAAGGGCTGGCGTAGCCGCGCACCGATGAACCCGAACCTCGCCATCAAGATCGCCGTGCCGCTGGTGGGCCTCAGCGTGGCGCTCGTCGCCTTAGCGGTCGGCTGGTTCTTCATCTCCGCTTGGTGGAGCCAGCCCCCGGCGATCCTGGGCTTCAGCGAAGGGCCGGAGCAGCCGGTGGCCTTCCCCCACACCGTCCACGTGCAGCAGGCGGGGCTGGACTGCCAGTTCTGCCACCGCACGGTGAGCACGGACGAGGCAGCCACGGTGCCTGCGGTGGAGCAGTGCCTGTTCTGCCACGACTTCGGCAAGATCGACGGGACGCTGTCGTCCGACCCCGATGCAGCGGCGGAGATTCAGAAGGTGCGCGACGCCTTCTACGGCTCCGAGTCGCGCGCCGCGGGCGCCATCGATTGGGCGCGCGTCCACCGATTGCCCGACCACGTGCAATTCGTCCACCAGCCCCACATCGCGGCGGGCGTGTCCTGCTCCACCTGTCACGGCGACGTGGCCTCTATGGAGGTGGTGAAGCAGGTGCGCAATCTGAAGATGCGCGACTGCGTAGACTGCCACCGCGACCTGAACGCGCCGACCGATTGCACGACGTGCCATTACTAGGGGAATGCTGACTTGGCGCTGACACGCAGACAGTTCTTGAAGTGGGCAGGGGCGACCGGCGTCGGCGCCGTCGTCTTCAACGGGTGCAGCGTCCCGGACGAGGAGATCCGCGTCCAAAGCCCGCTCGAGCTGCCCGAAGACCTGGTTACGGGGCGCGACAACTACTACGCGACCGTCTCTCCCGCCGACGGCGAGGGCCTGCTGGTGCGCGTGATGGAGGGCCGCGCCAAGAAGGTGGAGGGCAACCCCGACTACCCGGTCAACGCCGGCAAGCACGGCGTGCGCACGGAGGGGCTGCTGCAAGCGCTCTACCACCCCGACCGCGTTAAGCAACCCTTGACGCGCATCGCGCCCAAGGTCGGCCCCTTCCGCCGGATGGGGTGGCCGGAGGGCCTCGACGCTCTCAAAGCGACACTGGAGGCCGCCGAGCCGGGCAGCGCGCTCATCGTTACGCCGCCGCTGCGGGGGGCAGTCGCCGGAGTGGTGCGCTCCTTCGCCAACGCCTACGGGGCGCGCGTGGCCGCCTTCGAGCCGCTCGACCAAGCGCCGCTGCGCCGCGCCATAGCCGATGTGTTTGGCCAACAGGCGCTGCCCGACTTCGACATCTCCCGCGCGAACTACATCCTCTCTTTCGGCGCCGACTTCCTCGGCACGTGGGTGGCACCCACGCGCTTCATGCGCGGCTACGGCGAGTTCCGGCAGGGGCGCCGGGAGCGCGGGCGACTCGTCCAGGTCGAGACGCGCATGTCGCCCACCGCCGCGGTGGCCGACGAATGGGTCTACGTGAATCCGGGGACGGAGGGCCACCTGGCTATGGCCATGGCCTACGTCATCATCGAGGAAGGCGTGCCTTCGGGCGGAACCGACCGCGCCTACACGGGGGGCGGCGGACTCGGTCAGATTGCGGACTACCGTCCCGGCGCCGTCGCCGGGGCCGTGGGGCTGCCCGCCGAGCGCATCGTCGAGTTGGCGCGCGCCTTCGCCGACCCTTCTCACGCTCCGGCGCTGGCCATCGGCGGCGGCTCGGCGGGCGCCTACTCCAACGGCGCAGCCAACCTGCGGGCGATCTACGCGCTCAACCATTTGGTGGGCGCGGCCAACCGCCCGGGCGGCGTCGTCTACAACCCCGCGCCCGAAGGCGAGCAAGTGAAGGCGCTCTCGCTCCGCGAGTGGAAGGAGGAGTTGGCGCGCATGCGATCGGGGGAGACGAAGGTCGCCCTCATCAAAGACGCCAATCTGCTCTACGGCCTCCCCGCCGAGTTGGACGCAGCGGGCGCGCTGCGCAACGTGGAGACGGTGGTCAGTTTCTCCGCCTTCGTGGACGAGACAGCGGCGGCGGCGGACACCATCCTCCCCGGCCACACACCCTTGGAGGAGTGGGGCAGCGACGCGCCCAACCCCGGCCCCGGCTATCGGACGGTGGGCTATCAGCAGCCGGTGGTGCGCCGCTTCCGCGACACGATGGCCTTCGGCGACGTGTTGCTCCAAGTCGGCGCACAATTGGGACTGGAGGGGTTGCCGGGCGCGACGATGCGCGAGGTGGTGCGCGCGGAGGCGCGAGCCTCGCACGAGACGGGGCGCGGGTCGGTGCGGGCGCCCACCTTCGAGGAGTTCTGGAAGCGCGCGCTGGAACGCGGCGGCTGGTGGGACACGTCGGTCGTCGCCCGTTCCACGGGGCCGGTGCGCCAGGTGGCGCGGTCGGTGGCCGCGCCCGCCTTCTCCGGCGACGCGCGCCGCTACCCCTTCCACCTCGTGCCCTTCGAAGCCAACGCTCTCGGCGCGGGTCAGCTGGCTCACGTGCCGTGGCTCCAGTCGATGCCCGACCCGATGACCACCGTCGCCTGGTCGAGTTGGGTGGAACTGAACCCCCAGACGGCCAAGCGGATGGACCTGGCGCAGCAGGACGTGGTGCTGGTGGAGGCGGCCAACGGGCGCTTCATCCGCGTCCCCGTCTACCTGAACCCGGCGACTCCGCCCGACGTGGCCGCCGTGCCTTTCGGCCAGGGCCACACACAGTTCACCTCCTTCGCGGCGGGGCGGGGCGCCAATCCGTTCGATATCCTGGCGCCGAGCGAGGAGCGCGACACGGGAGCGCTGGCGTGGGCCGGGACGCGGGTGCGCGTCACCAAGACGAACCGGCGCGCCAAGCTGCCGTCGCTGGAAGGCCCCGACCCGGCGGTGCAGCTGGACGACCAGCCAATCATCTACATCCAACGCCCGAACGGCGGCAACGGCGCGGCGCACTAGGGCGCGTAGGAAGGCAGCGATGGTTACGACACCGGACTTGGACAGAGACCTGAACAAGCGCCCGCCGGCGCGCAGCTGGGGGATGGTGGTCGACCTCGACCGCTGCACGGGGTGCCAGGCGTGCGTGATTGCCTGCAACGCCGAGAACTACATCCCCATCAACGAGGAGAGCCACTACCACGAAGGCCGCGTGATGTCGTGGATCCGCGTGGAGCGCTACTGGGAGGGCGAGTTCCCCAACGTGAAGGCGCGCTTCATCCCGCTGATGTGTCAGCACTGCGAGAACGCGCCCTGCGAGCCGGTCTGCCCCGTCTACGCCACCTACCACAACAACGAGGGGCTGAACGTCCAGGTCTACAACCGCTGCGTGGGCACGCGCTACTGCGCCAACAACTGCCCCTATCACGCACGCTCCTTCAACTACTGGGAGCCCGTGTGGCCCGAGGACCTACGCCACCAGCTCAACCCCGACGTCACCGTCCGCTCGCGCGGCGTTATGGAGAAGTGCACGATGTGCGTGCAGCGCATCCGCCGCGCCACCAGAGGCCGCGACAACGTGCCTGACGGCGAGTTCGCTCCCGCCTGTGTCCAGGCCTGCCCCACGCAGACGCTCACCTTCGGCGACCTCAACGACCACTCGAGCCGCGTCTACGAACTCTCGCACGACGAACGCAACTACACGGTGCTCAAGAGCCTGGGCACCGCCCCGAACGTGACCTACTTGAAGAAGGTCGAGGACTGATGCACGGAGACGGCCACCACGAGCCGATAGCGGAGCTGCCGAGCCAGCGCGAGGTGGCCCTGGACGCGCTCGCCAAGCACCGGGAGGTCTCCCCGGCCTACTGGCGCTGGGCGTTGCTGTTGGCGGCGTTGAGCGTGCTCGGCGTCGTCGGCTTCGTCATCCGCCTGGGCGACGGGTTCGACGAGATAAAGCCGTGGGGCTACCACGTGGGCACGATGGCCTTCATCTTCAGCACCTTCACCGCCGCGCCCATCGTCTCGGCCGGTCTGCGCCTCACCAAGGCCCATTTCCGCCGGCCTATCACTCGCATCGCCGAGCTGAACGCCCTCTCCGGCCTCATCGTCCTGTTGATGCTCATCCCCGCCTTGCGGGCGCTGCCGACCATCATCGGGCGGCCCGACATCTGGTTCGACTTCGGGCTTGGCGCGCCGGACTCGTGGGAGTTGGTGGCGATGGCCGCGATGCTGCTTGCGGGCGTGCTGCTGTTGTGGGTGCTGGCCCTGCCCGACCTGGCCGCCGTCCGCGACCACCTGCCCCCGTCCGCGCGGCAGCGGCTCGCCTCGATGCTGTCGCTGGGGTGGGTGGGCAACCTGCGGGCGTGGCGTGTCCACTACATGGGGTCGCTGGTGCTGGGCGCCAGCTTCCTGCTGCTCTACCCGCTGATTCAGACGCTGTTCTCGTCCGACTTCCACCTCAGCCTCGTGCCTGGGCTGAAGGACGCCATCTTCCCGGCGACGATGACGCTAGTGGGGATGCAGGGCGCGGTGGCGATGACCATCGTGGCGATGTTCGTCGTCAGGCAACTCGGCGGGTACGAGCGCTACATCGGCGTCGACCAGTTCTGGGCGCTGTCCAAGCCGTTGCTGGCCTTCTCACTCCTGTGGTTCTACTTCTGGTGGTCGAGCTTCCTCACCTTCTGGTACGGGCGCACGCCGTCGGAGGTGAGCATCCTGCAGTTGCTGTTCCTGGGGCCGTACAAGTACGTCTTCACGGCGTCGCTGATCTTGAACTTCCTCGGCCCGCTGCTGGCGCTGATGTGGAACCCTGTGCGGCGCAGCGTGTGGGGGCCGACCATCGTGAGCGTTGGCATCCTCATCGGCACGTGGCTCAACTCCATGCGCATCTATGCTTCGGCAGCTTCGGTGCGCAGCGAAGAGGTGTTCGGGCACTACCTGGAGACGGTGCCCC
>JAPPFU010000043.1 GCA_028875085.1 Chloroflexota bacterium | reverse complement strand
ACCGAGTACGACGCAAACCCCGACAACTCGCAGACCCCCGGCGTCGCCGACCACCGCCCTATCATTGAGGGCGCGCCCGGCCACTGCGAAGGGCACAACGTCAACGCCGCCGTCATGGTCGCCGCAGGCCTCGCCGTCAAGCGCGCTATGGAGGAGCACGGGCTGGGCGGCACCCTCAAGCTCTTCGGCTCGCCGGGTGAGGAGCAGATCATCAGCCGCCCCTACTTCGTGCGCGACGGCCTGTTTGACGACGTGGACTTGGCCTTCCACGACCACATCCACCGCGAGTTCAAAGCCGAGTACGGCCTGATGCAGTACTCCGTCATCTCCGTCGAGTTCGTCTTCCGGGGCGAAACGGCGCACGGCGCCTACCCTTGGCGGGGGCGCGACGCGCTCGACGCGGTGATGATGATGGACGCGGCCATGGCGCAGTATCGCGGCCACATGGAGCCCACGATGCGAGCGGGCAGGGTAGTAACCGACGGCGGCAATCAGCCCAACGTCATCCCCGCCCGCGCCAGCATCTGGTGGTACTTGCGCGGCGCTACCGCTCACCAGGCGCGCTCGCTGCTCGACCGCGCCCGCGCCTGCGCGCAGGCCGCCGCCGCCGCGACGAACACGGAGGCGGAGGAGCATCTGCTCGCCGCGTCGTGGCCGGTGCGCGGCAACCGCGCGATGGCGGAGGTTACGCAGCGCAACGTGGAGCTGGTCGGCGTTCCGCAGTGGAGCGCGGAGGAGCAGGAGTTCGCCCGCGCGCTCCAACGCAAGGCGAGCGTGGAGGCGGAGGGCCTCAAGACCGCGCCCGTGCCCCTCGACGGCCCCACCACGCAGAACCCCTCCGGGAACGACTGCGGCGACATCTCGTGGGTTACGCCGATGGTGCGCCTGTCCTTCCCCTCGAACGTGCCCAACATCGGCTATCACCACTGGGCGGCGGGCGCGGCGCTGGCCACCTCCATCGCTCACAAGGGCGCGGTGGCGGGCGCCAAGGCGCTGGCCGCCTCCGTGCTCGATTTCTTCCACTCTCCGGCGCTCGTCGCCGAGGCCAAGCGCACCTTCAAGGAGGAGATAGGCTCCGTCGTCTACGAGCCGCTCATCCCGCTCCATCAGCATCCGCCCATCGACCGCAACAAGGAGGCGATGGCCTACTGGCGCCCGCTCCAAGAAGCGCACTACCGCTCCGAGCGGCCCGTCTTCGTCTGATTCCGCCCGGCGGCGCAACAGACGCCGCCCCTACGTCCGCATTAAGGAGGCACCGATGCCGTATGACATGGGCAAAGTGAAGGGCGACCCCGTCCCCTGGTTCGAGCGCTCGCTCGACATCGCCGGGACGCTGGTCGCCGCCGTCAGGGACGACCAGTGGGACGACCCCACGCCCTGCACGGAGTGGAACGTGCGCGACCTCGTCCACCACCTGGTCGGCAACAATGTGTGGTACGCGGGCGTGATGCGCGGCGAGGACGATAGCGAAGGCCCGCCGCAGGACGACCTGCTGGGCGACGACCCGGCCGCCGCCTACGACGCCTCGATGGACGCCGCCAAAGAGGCGCTGCGCACGCCGGGCTGCATGGAGCGTGTGATGCCCTTCTGGGGCGGCGTCACCGGGCAGCTCTTCACCGCCGAGCACTTCATCGACTGCTTCATCCACGGCTGGGACCTCGCCAAGGCCACCGGGCAGAGCACCGCGCTGCCGGGCGACCTGGTGGAAGCCGCCTACGCCATCCTCGAGCCGGACAACGGCCAGCCTCCCGTCGACGAGGTGTGGGACTTCGTGGACGTGAAGGAGCGCGCCGAGGACGACCTGCAGACCAGGCTCCTCGCCCGCGCGGGCCGCACGCCCTAACGCCCCGCTTCACCCCTCGTAGGGGCGAGCGGGGGGTAGGCGCGCCCGGTCTGCCATCCGCCCGCTGACAACCGCGCGGGCGCGGCGGCATGATGCGCCTCTACCCCGCCGCCGGAGCGCGTCTATGGCTTCCGTCGAATCCCGCCTGCTCGAGCCGGCTAACCGCCCGATGATCCGCGACATCCCGGAGGGCGAGCGCCCCCGCGAGCGCCTCCGCCTGCGCGGCGCGCCCGCCCTCTCCAACGCCGAGCTGCTCGCCATCCTGATGCGCACGGGCAACTCGGCCGAGAGCGTGTTGGACATGGCCGCGCGCCTGCTTGCCGACTTCCACGGGTTGGAGGGGCTGGCCCGCGCCACCCACGACGACCTGTGCGAGATTCGCGGGTTCGGCGAGGCGAAAGCCGCCCAAGTGCTCGCCGCCGCCGAACTCGGCAAGCGCCTCGCCGTCGCTCGTGGGGAGGAGCGGTACTCCATCCACTCGCCCGAGGACGCCGCCGCGTTGCTCACGCCGGAGATGGGCGCGCTCGACCAGGAGCATCTGCGCGTGCTGTGCCTCGACGCGAAGAACCGCGTCATGGCGAACGAGACGGTGTTCATCGGCTCCGTGAACATGACCGGCGTGCGCGCGGCGGAGATATTCCGCACGGCGGTCAAGCAGAACTACCCCGGCATCATGGTCGTGCACAACCACCCCTCCGGCGACCCCACACCCAGCGCGCAGGACGTGGCCGTCACGCGCGGACTCGTCCAGGCAGGCCGCGCGTTGGGTATCGAACTGCTCGACCACATCGTCATAGCCCGCGACGGACACGCCAGCCTCAAGCAAGCCGGGCTGGTGGACTTCTAAACGTGGGGAGCGGCGCCCATCCGTAGGGGCGTCCCTTGTGGGCGCCCCTTGAAACCCGCCCCTCGGCGTGGGGCGTGGTATGGTTTGGCCTTGGCGCGCGCCTCGCGCCGCGCCTCATCGGAGAATCGAGATTGACTGAAGTCCTGGCGCGGATAAGCGCGCGCAGACCGTGGACAACCATCGCCGTGTGGGCGGTGGTCGTCGTGGTTGCTCTTGGGTTGGTCGGGCAGTTGCTCGACTCCGCCACCACCACCGAATTCAGCATCGGCGGCCGCTACGAGTCGGCGCGGGCGGCGGCGCTCGTTGAGGAAAAGCTGCAGCGCCCCGAGCGAGTCATCGAGGTGGTCGCCGTAAGCTCGCCGTCGCTGACGGTGGATGACGAGGCGTTCCGCGCCAAAGTCGAGGCTGTCCACGCGAACATCATCTCGCTGGGGCCGGAGACGATAGAGGCGGGGATAAGCGGCAGTCCGATATTCCACTACTACCAGGCGCTCGACGCGGCGCCCTTCATACCGAAGGAGCAGCTCGACCAATTGCTGCCGATTCTCGCCTCCGCCGACGGCAGCACGGCGCTGATGCACTACACCCTCACGGGCACGTTCGAGGAGGCGCTGGGCAAGGTCGAAGGCATCATCCACAAGGTGGAGGAAGCGGACGCAGCGGACGACTTCGCGGTGATGCAGTTCGGCGGCGCGAGCATCGCCTACGAGAACAACGAGTTGGCGACGCACGACCTGGAGAGAGGAGAACGCTTCGGCGTGCCCATGGCGCTGCTGGTGCTGCTGCTGCTCTTCGGCGCGGTCGTCGCCACGCTGCTCCCATTGGGGTTGGCGATCGTGTCCATCGTCGTGGCGCTGGCCGCGGTCGCGGTCATCGGGCAGCAGTTCCCGCTGGTCTTCTTCGTAACGCTGATGGTGGTGATGATTGGCCTCGCGGTCGGCATCGACTACTCGCTGCTCATCGTCTCGCGCTTCAAGGAGGAGATGGAGCACGGGCGCGCGCCCAGGGAGGCGGCGGTGAAGACGGGCGGGACGGCGGGGCGGACGGTGCTGTTCAGCGGGATGACCGTGGTGGTCGCGCTGGTTGGCTTGCTCATCGTCCCGTCCTCCTTCTACCAGTCGCTCGCGCTCGGGGCGATTCTCGTGGTGCTGGCGTCGCTGGCCGCCACGCTGACCCTCCTGCCCGCCGTCCTTGCGCTGCTGGGGCAGAACGTGGACCGATTCAAGGTTCCTTTCTTGTCGAAATTGTCGCTCAAGAGCCCGGAGGCGAGCGAGCACGGCTTCTGGGAGCGCATCACGCGGATAGTTACGCGTCGCCCGGTCGTGAGCATCCTGGTCATCGCCATCCCGATGCTCTTCCTCTCCTCCTTCTACTGGGACATGCGAACGGGCCTGAACGACGTAACCACCTTCCCCGAGGATTCGCGGACGCGGACGGCGTTCGAGTTCATGGAGGAGAAGTTCTCCTTCGGCGAGGTCAGCCCCGCCGGCTTCATCAACCCGGCCGAGATCGTGATTGTGGGGAACATAGACGCGCCGGAGACGCAGGCGGGCATCGAGCGGCTGAATCAGGCGCTGGCGGCCTCGCCGGACTTCCCCGTGCCCGCGGTGCTCACCGTCAACGACGCGCGCGACCTCGCGTTGCTGTCGCTGCCCTTCCCTGGCGATTCCAGCAGCAGGGCGGCGACGGCGGATATGGCGACGCTGCGGGAGGAGATTATCCCGGCGGCCTTCGAGGGCGTGGACGTAGAGGTGTACGTTGGAGGGCTGACGGCGGAGACGGCGGACTTCTACGGGATCGTGGACTTCTATACGCCGCTCGTGTTCCTGTTCGTGCTGGGGCTCAGCTTCATCATCTTGATGATGGTGTTCCGCTCGATCGTGATTCCTATCAAGGCGATCATCATGAACCTGCTCTCCGTCGGCACGGCCTACGGCCTGCTGGTGCTGGTGTTCCAGAGAGGGATAGGGACGGATCTGTTGGGGTTCGATAGGGCGGAGGTCATCGACGCGTGGCTGCCGTTGTTCCTGTTCACCATCCTGTTTGGCCTGTCGATGGACTACCACGTGTTCCTGCTGAGCCGCATCCGCGAGCGGTACGACGAGACGGGCGACAACAACGAGGCGGTGGCCTACGGGCTGCGCTCGACGGCGGAGCTCATCACCGGCGCGGCGCTCATCATGGTAGTTGTGTTCGGGGCGTTCGCGACGGGAGAGACGATCGTCAACCAGTTGATGGGGTTCGGCCTGGCGGTAGCGGTGCTGCTGGACGCGACACTGGTGCGGTCGGTGCTGGTGCCCGCGAGTATGGAAGTGCTGGGCAAACGCAACTGGTACCTGCCCTCGTGGTTGAACTGGCTGCCCGACCTGCGTGTCGAAGCGCCGGAAGAAGGTCACGCTCCGTCCGGTAAGGCGTGATGTTCGTCCCCTCCGACTACGCCTCGGGTTACGAGAAGGCGCGCCTGGTCGATGCCGACCTCGCCGCGCGCTACGTCGAGCACACCACCATCGGCGACCCGGACGCGGACGCGCTTGCGAACGACCTCGCGAGCTTCGGCCACGAAGAGGGCGCGCGCCTCATCACGGCGGCGATGAACGAGGACGACGCGAGTTTGAAGGACGCGCCGCAGTCGCTGCTCCACTTCTTCGAGCGCTGCACCCCGCCGCCTGCCTGGGTGGATTTCGACGCGTTCGCGCCCGGCGTGCGGATGTTCCACCGCAACGCGCCCCTGGTCTTGGGCGGCATGGCGGGCGGAACGCTGATAGAGGGATTCTCCACCAACATCGCCAAGTCCTTCTTCATCACCGGCAGGCTGCGCGACCAGGGCGTGCGCCGGCTGCGGCAGAACAACCGCCACATGGTGGAGATATTCATGCCAGGCGGCCTCAGAAGGCAGGGCGATGGGTGGAAACTGTCCGTCCGCATCCGCCTCGTGCACGCCATGGTGCGGCGGTTGCTTGCGCAGTCCGATGATTGGGACGCAGAAGCGTGGGGGGCGCCCATCAGCGCGGCGCACGTCGGCTACGCGCTCACGGCCTTCTCCGCGAGATTGCTGAAGCACCTTAAGAGTCTGGGCGGCCGCTTCGACCAGGAGGAGCGGGCCGGATTCATCGCGGTGTGGCGCTACTCCGGCTACCTGTTGGGCGTGCCGGAGAGCATCCTGTACACGGACGAGGAGGACGCGCTGCGCCTCTTCGAGATCGGCGGCATGTGCGAGCCTCCGGTTTCGATGGAGTCCGTCGTCCTCGCCAGCTCGCTGGTCCAGTCCGCCGCGCTGGTTGCGGGCATAGAGGAGTCGCGCGCCCGCCGCAAACTCGCCCACTACGTCTACCGCGTTTCGCGGGCGCTCATCCGCCCGCCGCTCGCCAATCAGTTGCGCTATCCGCGCTATCCCACGTTCGGCGTCTTGTGGTTCTTCCGTATGCAGAACCGCTATGAGCGGTATATGAGCAAACTCTTCAAGAACCGCGCCCGCCGCAACAACAATCTTACCAGCCTGTTCGATGTCTCCGCGTTCGACGAGCAAGGCATAACCTATACT
>JAPPFU010000184.1:3475-6234 GCA_028875085.1 Chloroflexota bacterium | reverse complement strand
GCCTCATCCCCATCGGCGCTTACGGCGAAGTCGGCGACAGCGGTGCGCTCGCCCTGTTCGCGGCGGTTACGTCGCCGGACGGCGCGGAAGCCTACCGCGCGGAGGTGAACGGCCCCATCGAAGACCCCGGCGTTACGGGCCGCGCTGCCTACGCCGCCTTGCTGGAGCAGGGCGCGGGCAGGCTGCTGGGCGCAGAGGGCGCGCAGTGACGGGCAAGGTCATCCTCGTGGGCGCAGGGCCGGGCGACCCCGGCCTCATCACCATGCGTGGCGCGAGGGCGCTAGGTCAAGCCGACCTGGTGCTCTACGACCGCCTCGCCAATCCTGCGCTGCTTGCCCACGTCGCGCCGCACGGCGAGGCGCGCTACATCGGCAAGGAATCGGACGAGCCTGGCGAACGCCAAGCCGCCGTCAATCAACTGCTAGTGTCGGAGGCCCAGCAGGGCAAGACGGTGGTGCGGCTCAAGGGCGGCGATCCGTTCGTGTTCGGGCGCGGCGGCGAGGAGTTGGAGGCGCTCGTCGAGGCGGGCGTGCCGTTCGAGGTCGTCCCAGGTGTCACTTCCGCCGTGGCCGCGCCCGCCTATGCGGGCATCCCGGTAACCCATCGCGGGATGGCCGCCGCCTTCACCGTCGTCAGCGGCAGCGAAGACTCCGACAAGCCTGGGCCGCCGCTCGACTGGGCAGCGCTGGCCAAGACGCCGGGGACGCTCGTGCTGCTGATGAGCGCGCGCCGCCTCGAAGAGATTGCCGCCGCCCTCATCCGTCATGGGCGCGCGGCCGATACACCCGCCGCCGTCGTCCGGTGGGGCACGCTGCCCGCGCAACGCGCCGTGTACGGCGCGCTGGCCAACATCGCGGAGCGCGCCGCTAATGCGGGCATCGGCGCGCCCGCCGTTGCAGTGATCGGCGAAGTGGCGCAACTGGGCGAGCGGCTGCGCTGGTTCGACCGAGCGCCGCTGTTCGGCATGCGCGTCTTGGTTACGCGCCCCAGGCAGCAGATGAGCGCCCTCAGCCGCCTGCTTACGGAGTACGGCGCGGAAGCGGTGGAGGCGCCCGCCATCGAGATTGCGCCGCTGGAGGACACGGCGGAGTTGGACGCGGCGCTTGGGGCGCTGGGGACGTTCGATTGGGTCGTGTTCACCAGCGTCAACGGCGTGGCGGCGGTCTTCGAGCGCCTCGCGCATCAGCGCCGCGACGCCCGCGCCTTCGGCGGCGCGCAAGTGGCCGCGGTGGGGTCGGCGACCGCCGAGGCGCTGGCCGAGCGGGGCATCGCGGCGGACTACGTGCCGCGAACCTTCACCACGGCGGCCATCGCGGACGGGTTCAGCGGTCTCGATATGCGCGGCAAGCGCGTGCTGCTCCCTCGCGCGGACATCGCGCCGGCCGCCTTGGCGGACGCGCTGCGGACGCGCGACGCGGAGGTCGCCAGCGTAGCGGCCTACCGCACGCTGAAGCCCGCCGACGCGGACGCGCGAACGCGGGCGGCGCTCGGCTCTGGTACGATTGGCGCAGCCGCCTTCACCAGTTCGTCCACTGTCCGCAATCTGATGGAGGCACTCGACGGAGATACAGGGTTGCTCGACGGAGTGATGATCGCCAGCATCGGCCCGGTAACCTCGGCGGCTGCGGTCGAGGCGGGCCTGCGCGTGGACGTGGAGGCGCAGACGCACACGGTGGCAGGATTAGTGGAGGCGATGGCTGCCGCCCGCGCCGCCGCCGCAGAGGAGCGATGAGCAGCCTTCTCCGCTCAAGCAGCGAGACCGCCGCCCCCGGCGCGGCTTTCCCGCGCGTGCGCTTGCGCCGCTTGCGCCGCTCTCCCGCTATGCGCAGGCTCGTCCGTGAGACGACGCTCAATCCCGCCGACTTCGTCTATCCCCTGTTCGTTACGCACGGGCGCGACGTGCGTCTGCCCATCGAGCCGATGCCGGGGCAGTCGCAATTCTCGCTCGACCACCTGCTGGCGGAAGCGGCGGAGGCGGCGGCACTGGGCGTCTCGGCGGTGCTGCTCTTCGGCATCCCGGAGCACAAGGATGCGCTGGGGACGGAGGCCTACGACCCCAACGGCGTCATCCAAGAGGCCGTCGCGGCCATCAAGTCGGCAATGCCCGACCTGGTGGTCATCACCGACGTGTGCCTGTGCGAGTACACCGACCACGGCCATTGCGGCGTGCTGACGGACGACGGCGTGGACAACGACGCGACGCTGGAGTTGCTGGCCAGGTCCGCCGTGTCGCACGCGGACGCGGGCGCGGACGTGGTGGCGCCGTCGGCGATGATGGACGGCCAGGTGGCGGCCATACGCCGGGCGCTGGACGACGCAGGCCACCAGGAGACCGCAGTTATGGCCTACGCCTCCAAGGCGGCGTCGGCCTACTACGGCCCCTTCCGCATCGCGGCGGAGTCGGCGCCGCGTTCGGGCGACCGCCGCGCCTATCAGATGGACGGCGCGAACGCCCGCGAGGCGCTGCGCGAGTTGGAACAGGACGCCGCCGAGGGCGCGGATATCCTGATGGTGAAGCCCGCCCTGCCCTACCTCGACCTCGTTACGCGGGCGCGGGAGGCGTTCGCGCACCCCATCGCCGCCTACAACGTGTCGGGCGAATACGCGATGCTAAAGGCGGCGGCCGCCAACGGCTGGATCGACGAGCGCGCGGCGATGCTGGAGATGCTCACGGGCATCAAGCGGGCAGGCGCGGACATCATCATCACCTATTTCGCGAAGGACGCGGCCAAAGCGCTGCGCAGCGCGGACTAGCACGA
>JAPPFU010000184.1:2338-3465 GCA_028875085.1 Chloroflexota bacterium | reverse complement strand
AACATTTTTTGCGCAATGCCCGGGCCAACCCGGGGGCGCCGGGGGTACTCCCACTTGGGCCCGGTCCAACGCGCGCCGCTACGTCGTCGACGCGCTCACGGAGCGCGACGCGAGCCTCTTCGCTCCCATCGGCCGCGTGCCTGGCGTAGACCTGGCGGCGCGCGTGGGCGACGGCTCCTACGTGGAGTTGCGCATCGCCGAAAGCGCCGCGCCGGGCGTGTTCAGAGCGGAGGTCCGCCGCCCCAAGCCGTCGCTCTTCGTGCTGGGCGTGGAAGAGACGGAAGAGGGCGTGGAGGCGTGGGTGCTGCCCTCGGGCGCGTTCGAGCGCTTCGCTTTCGGCAATGTGTTGGAGTTGGACGAGCCATCCGACGAGCCACTACGGGAGCGGTTGGCCGTCTACCGCAACCGCTGGAGCCTGATCGCCGACTACGCCAAGTACCGCACGACGCTGAACGACCCGGTTGCCTTGCGCGTGCAATTGTCGCTGGGCTAGGCGGCGTAGGCGGCTTCGGCGCTCTCCCAGTTGACGAGGTTCCACCACGCGGCGACGTAGGCGGGGCGCGCGTTGCGGTAGTCGATGTAGTAGGCGTGCTCCCACACGTCGCAGGTGAGCAGCGGCGTCTGGCCGTTGGTGAGGGGGCAGCCGGCGTTGCTCGTGTTCTCGATGGAGACGGAGCCGTCGCCGTTCTTGACCAGCCACGTCCAGCCGGAGCCGAAGTTGCCCGCCGCGCGGGCGGAGAACTCCTTCTTGAAGTCGTCGAAGGAGCCGAACGCCTTGTCGATGGCCTCGGCCAGCGCGCCGCCGGGGGCGCCCCCGCCGTCGGGCTTCATGCTGTTCCAGTAGCAGGTGTGGTTCCAGACCTGGGCGGCGTTGTTGAAGATGGGCCCGGCGGGCGCGTTGACGATGATCTCCTCGAGCGAGGAGTCCTCGAACTCGGTGCCGCCGACCATGTTGTTCAGGTTGTTGACGTAGGTCTGGTGGTGCTTGCCGTAGTGGAACTGGATGGTCTCGCGCGAGATGTGCGGCTCCAGTGCTTCCTCCGCGTAGGGCAGGGGCGGCAGCTCGTGGGCCATAGGGTTACCTCCTCGGCGGGCAGCAAAGATAGGAGGCGGCTTGGTGATGGGGA
>JAPPFU010000184.1:0-2328 GCA_028875085.1 Chloroflexota bacterium | reverse complement strand
TCCACACCGGCGCGCCTCCCCGCGCGCCGCCGCTAGGGTATCACTACGGCGGGGCGCGTCAAGCGCGGGATGTCCCTAGTGCGCCGCGGTCATCAAGCGCTCACGCACGCCCGGCTCCGCCGCGTCGATGGCCGTCCACGCGAGGCTCAGCGCCGCGTCGTAGACCGCCGCGTCTGCCGACGGCGTGGCGCAGGCGGCGGTGAAGTCGGGCTGGTGGTTGACCGCGCCCTTGGAATCGATGCCGACGCCGGGGTGGATGGAGGGCAGCGCCAGCGAGACGTTGCCCATATCGCTGGAGGCGGGGCGCTTCCACGCCTGCTCCGGCGTGATGAAACGGCGGCCCAGTTGTTCCGCGTTGCGCTGATATAGCGCCGACAACTCGCTGTCGTGCTCCATATGCGCGAAGGGCTTCTTGCCGCCGTCCACTTCCAGCGCGGCGCCGGTGGCGAGGGCGCCCGCTTCGAAGGCGCGCATCACCTTGCGGTAGACGTCGTCCAGGTCGTCGAGGGTGAGGGCGCGGACGCCGAAGTCGCCGGTTACCAGCGCCGGGATGATGTTGAACGCCTCGCCGCCTTTGGTGACGATGCCGTGGACGCGGTCGGTGGAGCGCAGCGTGGGGCGCAGCAGGCCGATGGCCGTCTGGGCGATGGTCATCGCGTCGGCAGCGTTGATTCCCTGGTCGGGCGAGGCGGAGGCGTGCGCCTCCTTCCCCCGGTAGGTCACCTCGAACCCCGCCGCGGCGATGATGGGCATCTGCGCCACGTCGTCCGGCATCGGATGCGCCATAATGGCCGCGTGGAGGCCGTCGAACGCGCCCGCCTCCAGCATCGTTATCTTGCCGCCCGACTTGATGTACTCCTCGGCGGGCGTGCCGAGCACGGTAACCGTGATGCCCACGTCATCGGCGACGGAGGAGAGGGCGAGCGCGGCGCCGACGGAGGAGGCGGCGATAATGTTGTGGCCACAGGCGTGGCCGACGCTAGGCAGGGCGTCGAACTCGGCGCATATGCCAATCCGCAGCGGGCCGGAGCCGTAGGTCGCGTCGAAGGCCGTCGGCAGCCCCGCTGTGCCGGTGTTCACGCTGAAGCCCGCCGCGTCCAGCGTTTCGGCGAGCCACGTGGCGGCTTGCTCCTCCTCGTACGCGATCTCGGGGTTGGCGTGGAGGCGGTGGCTGAGGGCAAGCAGCCCATCCCGCTCGCGGTCGATCCGCTCCCGCGCCGCCTCTTTCGCGTCCATCGCTCGCTCCCTCTCGCGTTCTGCCTGAGACCTTTGGCAGCTGCTCCGCTGCCCCAGCCCCCACCCCCCAAGAAATAAAAGAACCTTTTGCGGGGGATACCCCCACGCTCCCAGCCGAGGGGCTGCCACCCCTCGGCACTCCTCGCGTAAAGAGGCGCGGAGTTGCGCACGGTCTCCGTTTGGCTTCGGGCAGCCTATGCCAAGCCTTGGGCGGCGGCAAGGGCACAGGGGCAGGCATGAAACCTGCCCCTACGGGGAGGGCTTGTCCCGCGCGCGGGGCGGCGTGCGCAACTGCGTCCATCCCGTGTAGGCGCTGATGAGCGTTCCCGGCGGAAAGACGATGACGTTGAGGAGCGAGGCGGCGAGGATGGCAGAGCGCCCCCACTCTCTGCCGCGGACGACGCCCCAGCCCCCGGCGGCGCCGGGCGCTTGCATGGCCGTCAGCACCACCAACTGCGCGCCGGAGCCGTTGCCCTCCGCGACGGCGGTAAGGCCAAGGTAGAGGGCGGCCAGCCCGATGAGGAGGCTGTAGGCGAGCCACGCCCAGCCGAGGGCGGGCGGAGGCAGCCGCCGTTGGAGCGTCGAGCGCTGCGCCGCCATCTCCCTATGCCGGGATGTCCAGCAGTTTGATGACGGCGAAGTAGGCGCCTTGCGGGTCTTGGAGGAAGGCGAACGTGCCCACGGGCACTTCCGTGGGCGGGACGACCGTCTTGGCGCCGAGGCGGTTGGCCTCGTTCACGATGGCTTCACAGTCGTCCACGGCAAAGTAGACCGACCAGTTGGAGGGGATCTCGCCCCACTCAGCCGGTATCTCCGGCATCCCGGCGGCGTATTCGTCGCCGAGCGCGAAGAGGTGGTAGAAGGTTCCGTCGCCCATCGGCTCCTTCTGCACGCGCCACCCGACCAGTTCGCCGTAGAAGCGCACCGCCGCGTCGCGGTCGGGCGTGTAGAGCTCGCACCAGGTGAGGGCGTTCGCCTCGGAGAAGACCGCCGCGCCGCCGTGGTTGCGCTTCTGCCACAGGTTCACTGCCGCGCCGGTGGGGTCTTGGATGGCGACCATGCGTCCGGCGTCGAGCACGTCGAACGGTGGCA
>JAPPFU010000015.1 GCA_028875085.1 Chloroflexota bacterium | reverse complement strand
CGGCAAAGCCCGCGCCCGCCAACAGGCGGGCCGCCGCCGCGTCCTCCTCGGGCGCGTCGAACTCCAGCGCCGCGAGACCTAGGCCGCGCGCGTGTTCAACCGCCGCGTCCACCAGGGCGCGTCCGACGCCGCGGCGCCGCGCGTCGGGCCGGACGCCGCATTCCAGCACGCCGCGACTAATGGGCGCCTCGACGTGGAGGGTGGCGCAGCCCACTTGCTCGCCGTCCACCAGCGCAGTGAACCAATCGCGCTCGGCCAGAACGCCCGGCTGGCGGTAGAGGCGGCGCATCGACTCGACGCGGCGGTCTAGGGACTCGTCCCCGCCATCGATGACGCTGGCCAAGGCCGCCCGCTCCTCCAGGTCGGACCATCGGAAGGGGCGGACGATTGGCGCGGCGGGGGCGGTCATAGCGCGGTGAACCTCCGTCGTTCGGGTCTGCGCGCGGGAACGGCGTCGCGTATCATAGCGCCACCCCCGCCCACGCCTACGGAGGCTCCATGGACACCTTTGACGCGCCCGAGCGCGCCATGCTCGTCATCCCTCACCCCGACGACGGCGAATCGGGCTGCGGGGGAACGGTGGCCAAGTGGGTGAAGCGGGGGACGGAAGTGCTGTACGTCGTCTGCACCAACGGCGACAAGGGGACGTCGGACCTCGAGATGACGCGGGAGCGCCTAGCGGAGACGCGCGAGCGCGAGCAGCGCGCGGCCATCGAGGCGCTGGGCGTGCGGGAGATGACGTGGTTGGGCTACGGCGACGGCGAGTTGGAGGATACGCGCGAATTTCGGGGCCGCCTGGTGCGCGAGATACGGCGCTTCAAGCCCGACGTAGTGCTGGCGATGGACCCGGTGCGCGTGCAGAGCCATAGCCACCGCGACCACCGCACCTCCGGCCAAGTCGCCCTCGATGCCTGCTTCCCCTACTCGCGCGACACGCTCCACTTCGAGGAGCACGTCCGCGACGAGGGCCTATCCGTCCACAAGGTGGGCGCGGCGCTGCTGTGGGGCACGGAGAATCCGGACGTGGCCATCGACATCTCCGGCACCATCGGCGCCAAGATCGAGGCGCTCGCCAAGCACGAGAGCCAACTGTCGCTGGCCAAGGACGATATGGAGGAGTTCGTGCGGCGCTGGGCGCGCCGGGCGGCGGAGCGCGCCGAAGGCACGGGCTACGCCTACGCCGAGGTGTTTCGCAAGATCGAGTTCAGACGCTGAAAGCGCTGGCGTCTAGGGCAGGTTGCGGGTGAAGAGGCGGCCGGGGCGCAACAGGACGACGACGCGCTGCTCCTCCCGCATCACGCGGTCGTACTCGTCCCAGTCCGGGTGCTCCTTGCCTGCGGCGGCGCGGTAGACGGCGCGCAGATCGTCGCGGAGCCGGTCGGCGGGCGTATTGGCGGCGCTCCGCACCTCCGCGTCCCCGTCCAGTACGGCGTAGCCGCGCCAGTCGGGGCGCGCCAGCAACAGTGCGAAGCGCGGATCGCGCGCCAGATTGCCGAACTTCGCGCGCCCCTCCGTCGTGCTGAAGGCGAGGCCGCCGTCGAACCTGCCGACCGTAACCAGGCTCTGCTGCGGGCGTCCGTCCTTGCGGTAGGTGGTCGCCACAGCGATGCGGTTCTGGGCGAGCAGGCCGTCGAGTTCTTCGAGCGCCATAAAGAAGCCTCCTTGTTGGGCGCCTAGCGCGGCGCTGCCATCCCATAGTTTGCCGCAGAACGGACGGCAACGCGAGGGGGCAATCCTCCGTAGGGGCGTCCCTTGTGGGCGCCCTTCTCCACGCGCCCTCCCCCGTTCGCCCTTCGAGTTCCCTCAGGGCGAACGGCTCCGCCATTCCTATGACATTTGCCCGTTGCCAAAACAGAACTTCCGTGCAACTATGCCCTCAATGAACCTGAACGCACACAACCCGCGCCGCCCCGGCCGCCCCTTGCCTCCTGCCGGCCTGCGCCCCTCCAATCCGGAGCGCCTGTCCCAAAGTGTCCCGTTTCCGTCCCGAACTGTCCCGATTCCTGCCCCGATTCGCGTCCCACTCCGTCCCACGCTGTCCCGCCGCCATTGCTCCCTCCGCCGTAAGCAGGATGAACTTGGGGCATATTGGGACGAAAAACGCGAACCCTCTCTCCCTTCCCCCGTTCGCCCTTCGAGTTCCCTCAGGGCGAACAGACGCCGATTCGGGCGGGGGCAATAGCACGGGGGAGGGGCGCGTTGTGCGGGGCGCCGCCGTCGTGCTATACTCCTTCACCGTTGGCGCGCGGCGCGCGGGCCAAGCAGCCCCCGCGCATCGGTTCGGGCGATGCCCAACCTCCAGGAGGAGCATGGTTCAAGAGGCAACGCAGGCGCCGCCTGCCGAGGCGGCGAAAGAGCAGACGCAGGGCGAACCGCCCAGCATGAAGGCGCTGCTGGAGGCCGGAGTGCACTTCGGTCACCAGACGCACCGGTGGAATCCCAGGATGCGCCGCTTCATCTTCGCGGAGCGGAACGGCATCCACATCGTCGACCTCCAGCAAACCGTGGGCCTGCTGATGCAGGCGTGCGAGTACGTGCAGGAGCTCACCGCCGAGGGCGGCAAACTGATGATGGTGGGCACCAAGAAGCAGGCGCAGGACGCCATCCGCGAGGAGGCGCTGCGCGCCGGGCAGTACTACGTCAACCAGCGCTGGCTCGGCGGCGCCATCACCAACTTCGCCACCATCCAATCCCGGATCGACTACCTGCTCCGCCTCGAGGAGCGCCGCGACCGGGGCGACCTGGCCCATCTGCCGAAGAAGGAGGCGCTGCGGCTCCAGAACAAGGCCGACAAGATGAACCGCTACTTCGGCGGCTTCAAGGAGATGACCCAACTGCCCGCGGCCCTGTTCATCGTGGACATCGGACGCGAGGACATCGCGGTCGCGGAGGCGCGGCGCGCGGGCATCCCCATCATCGCCCTCGTCGACACCGACTGCGACCCCACCCTCATCGACTGGCCTATCCCTGGCAACGACGACGCCATCCGCTCCATCCGCCTGATAGCAAGCCACGTCGCCAACGCAGCGCTCGAGGGCCACAACCAGTGGATGGCGGCGCGCGGGGGCTACAGCGCGGGCGAGGACGACCGCGAGCCCGAACCTGCCCTCGCAGGCGCGGAGTAACGGGAAGAGCGCGCGTTGCCGACCACTGCCGACATCAAGACGCTGCGCGACCGCACCGGCGCCGGGATTATGGACGCCAAGCGCGCGTTGGAGGCGTCCGGCGACGACCTTGAGAGCGCCGAAGCGGCGCTGCGCGAGAAGGGACTGGCGCAGGCAGCCGCCAAGGCGGGGCGCGCGACGACCGAGGGTATCGTCGAATGCTACGTGCACGCGGGCAGCCGCATCGGCGCGATGGTCGAAGTGAACTGCGAGACGGACTTCGTCGCCCGCACACCCGAGTTCAAGGACCTCGCCCACAACCTCGCCATGCAGGTGGCGGCGATGGCGCCGCTGTACCTCGACGAGGCTGGCGCACCGGAGGACGAGACGCGCGCGCCGGAGGAGGTTTGCCTCCTCAGCCAAGCATTCATCCGCGACCCCTCCCGGACGGTCAATGACCTCGTGATGGACGTGCGCTCCCGCGTCGGGGAGAACGTCCGGGTCGCCCGGTTCGCTCGCTTTGGTCTCGGGGAGTAGCACGCGCAAGGGGGAGACTATGGCCGTAGCCCCTCTGCGGCGCGCGGTGCTCAAACTCAGCGGGGAGTCGCTTCGCGGCGAGAGCAGCGCGGGCCTCGATTGGTCGGTGCTGCGCTACCTTGCGGAGGAGGTCCGGGAGGCCGTAGGGCTGGGCGCGCAGCTGGCGCTGGTGGTGGGCGGCGGGAACATCTGGCGCGGAGCAGAGGCGGAGCAGAAGGGGATGGACCGCGCGTCCGCAGACTACGCAGGCATGCTGGCCACCGTCATCAACGCGATGGCGCTCCAAGACGCGCTGGAGCGCGCGGGAGTGGATACGCGGACGCAGACGGCGATAGACATCCGTGCGGTCGCCGAGCCATACATCCGGCGGCGCGCCATGCGCCACCTCGACAAAGGCCGCGTCGTGATCTTCGCCGCCGGCACCGGGAACCCGTACATGACCACCGACACCACCGCCGCGCTGCGGGCGGTCGAGATTGACGCGGACGCGCTGCTGATGGCCAAGCACCGCGTGGACGGGGTCTACGACGCCGACCCGCTCAAGCATCCCGCCGCCAAGCGCTTCGAATGGATCGAGCACATCGACCTGCTGAACCGCCGCCTCGAGGTGATGGACTCCACCGCCCTCTCGCTCTGCATGGAGAACGACCTGCCCATCCACGTGTTCGACATCTTCCAGCCCGGCTCCACGGCACGGTTGGTTCGCGGCGAACAGGTGGGCACGCTCATATCGGCGCAGCCCATTCCCGCGTAACTCGGGCGCGCCTCCGAGGTGACATATGACCGAACAGGCCATCGACGACACCATCGCCGACGCCGAACGGCGCATGAAGCGCTCGGTGGAGCACTTCAGCCAGGAGTTGGCGACGGTCAGGACGGGCCGCGCGAATCCCGCCATCCTCGACGGCATCTCGGTGGATTACTACGGAACGCCGACGCCGCTCAACCAGTTGGCGACGCTGGCCACGCCCGACGCGCGCCTCCTCACCGTGCAGCCGTGGGACAGGAGCCTTATCGGCGCGGTCGAGCGCGAGATACAGAAGTCGGACCTTGGCCTGACGCCTAGCAACGACGGCCAGGTGATCCGCCTGCCCATCCCGCCGATGACCCAAGAGCGGCGCCAGGAACTGGTGAAGCGCGTCAAGCGCGCGCAAGAGGACACGCACGTGGCGATTCGCAACGTGCGGCGGGACGCGCTGGAGCGCCTGAGGCAGGCCGAGCGCGACAAGGACATCTCGCAGGACGAGCTTCACCGCGCGCAAGACCGCCTCCAGAAGACGACGGACGCCCAGATCGTCGCCGCCGACCAGGTGACTGCGCGCAAGCAGGCGGAGGTGATGGAGGTCTAGTTGGGCGGGCTCGACGCCACTGGCCCGCCGCCGGGCGCCGAGGTTCCGAACGGCGCGCCGCGGCACGTCGCCATCACGATGGACGGGAACGGGCGTTGGGCGCGGGAGCGCAGCCTGCCGCGTCTGGCCGGGCACCGCGCCGGAACGGAGAACATCCGCGTCGTGCTCGAGGCGCTTGAGCGGCACGGCATTCCCTACGTCACCATCTACGCCTTCTCAACCGAGAACTGGGGGCGCCCGGAGGCGGAGGTGGAGGGGCTGATCCAACTCCTGGGCGAGGCGTTGGAGCGGGAGGTGCGCGCGCTGCACGAGCGCAACGTGCGCATCTTGCACCTCGGTTCGCGCTCGCGCCTGCCCGCGCACCTGGCCGAGGCCATCGAGGCGGGCCTCGAGCTCACCAAGCGCAACGACGGCCTCACCCTCTGCGTCGGCTTCGACTACGGCGGGCGCAGGGAGATCGTGGACGCCGTCCGCGAGCTGATGGCGCAAGGGGCAACGCCGGACGAGGTTACCGAGGACGCAATCCGCGGGCGCATGTACCTGCCTGAAGTCCCCGAGCCCGACCTCATCATCCGCACCGGCGGCGACCAGCGCCTGAGCAATTTCCTGCTCTGGCAAGCCGCGTACAGCGAGTTGTACTTCACGCCGACGCTCTGGCCGGACTTCGGCCAGGAAGGGGTGGACGAGGCCATCGACGCCTACCGCCGCCGCCCCAGGCGCTTCGGCAAGGCGCCGGACGCGGACTGATGACCGCCGGTCAACCCACGGCGCCCGGCGCTCTCCTCGCCCGCCTGCTCACCGCCGCCGTCGGCCTGCCGCTGCTGGGAGTCGTCCTTTGGGCGGGCAATCCCGTCGTTGCAGTGGTCGCAATCGCCGCAGCGCTCATCGCACTGCGTGAGGTCTTCGGCCTCGCCGCCAGGGTGGGTGCCGCGCCCGCGAGCGCGGCGGGAATCATGGTTGGCGCAGTCGTCGTCGCAGCGGCTGCCTTTGACGGAGCGCTTGCCCTCGCCCTGTTCGCTGCGGGGATGCTCGTCGTGCTCGGCGCTGCGCTGTACCGCGCGTCCGCCGCCTATGCGTGGCGCGCCTTCGCAACCACCGGCGGGGGCGTCGTCTACGCCGCGCTGCCCCTCGCCGCGCTCGTCCTTCTGCGCGACCGCTCGATGGGGGTGGAATGGGCCGCCGTCGCTTTCCTCGCCGTGTTCGCAACGGACACGGGCGCCTACTTTGCCGGCAAGGCGTTCGGGCGGCGCAAGATGGCTCCGGGCATCAGCCCCGGCAAGACGTGGGAAGGCGCGGCGGGAGGCTTGGCGGGCGCCGTCCTCGCTACGA
>JAPPFU010000223.1 GCA_028875085.1 Chloroflexota bacterium | reverse complement strand
CCTCCGCAGGCGGCCGCCGCGACGGCCAGCAGCGCCGCTATCGCCACGAGCAGCGGCAAGCGGATAGTCATTCGTATCGTGGTCATTGGCCTTCCCCCTTGGGATGCAACAGGATGTTGTCGCCGTTCACCTCGACCTCATACACCGTCGTCCAACTGCCGCGCTGATTCAGGCAGCGCCCGGTGCTCAGGTCGAAGATCCAGCCGTGAACTGGGCACTTGATGTTCTTGCCGAAGAGCAGCCCCTCCCCCAGGTCGCCCTCCTCGTGCGGGCAGACGCGGTCGACCGCCCGCAACTCGCCATTGACGCTCAGCAGCACAATCTCGCGCCCTTCGACGTTGACGATGGCGAGGTCGTCCTCCTCGTCCCTCAGTTCCTTGGGGTAAGGGACGGTCAGCGGCTCTTGCGTCGGATTCGTGGTCACGCTCGGATTCGGCTCCTTGGCGCGGCTACGCCTTCGCCAGCCGGTGCAGCGTCTCGTCCTTCTCGAGGCCGTTGAGCAGCCAGCCTACCGGGACGCAGAAGCGGCTCTCCAGCAGCAGGTCGTACACCGCGTCGCTCGCCTTGCGCTCATCGATGCCGTAGGCACCGACGCGCCCCTTGAACACGTTGTGCAGGCCCTTGCCGTCGTCCCAGTTCGCGCTTTGGAAGTCGGACGCCAGCGCGCGGGCGAACTCGCGCTGCTCGCCGTCGAGGGCGGCGGCGTTGCGCGCGATGTCGTCCTGCGCAGGCATGAACGACCAATTCTCCTGCACCGTCCCCGCCTCCATGTCGCACTCGATCAGCTCGCCGTCCATCACGCAGTGGCTGGGCACGATCATCTGCGAGCCGGTGCGCTTGCCGCCTTCGCAGTCGCGGAAGGTGTAGGAGCCTTCCTCGACGCCAAACACGGTGATGCGGGCCGGATAGCCGGGCGTCAGGCTGCCGATCATGTGGTCGAGACCCTGCGCCTTGGCCGGGTTGATAGTAACCCGCTCCACCACGTCCTTCAGCGTCATGCCGAAGTTCATAAAGAGCGACATCACGTGCGCCAGCGAGTGGGCAGGCCCGGTGATGTTCACGCCCTGGAGGTCGGAGCTGATGACGTCGGTGACGACGCCCTGGTTGAGCAAGCGGTCGTAGGCGTCGAAGCCGAAGTTCAGGCCGCCGAAGCCCACGTCGAACAGCACGCCGCGCTTCTTGGCCGCCATCACCTCCGGGTAGACCGTGCCCCGGTCGTCGAGCAGATTGCCCCAGTTGCCCGTGTAGACGTGGGTGACGATGTCGCCGGGGCGCAGCATGTCGATCACTTCGCGCGTGATGATGGTCATGTGCTTGGGCTGGTTGCCGAAGTCGCCGATATCGCCCACGTGCATGTAGATGGGCACACCCGTGGCTTCCGATATCTGCTGCGCCGCCGCGACGGGCGTGAAGCCCAGCCGCGTGATGGCGGCCGACTTCACCATCTTCACCCGGTCACTGTTGCGCCCGATGACGTCCTTCCACTCCTCCAGCGGTATCTCCAAGACGTTGTTCGTCTCCACGTCGAGGATGGCCCGCGCGCCGGTGTAGATGCCAGCGGCGTTGTACATCACGAACGCGAAGATATCCGTTTTGCACCGCCCCTCCCAGTAGCTGCGGCAGTCGTCGTACGTCCACGCCCCCGCGCCGCCCGCGTCCAGCATCGTCGGCACGCCCTGGAGCACGCCGATCGTGTCCGGGTGGGAGAACGCGAGGTGGCTGTAAGCGTGCACGTGCATGTCGAACCAGCCGGGCGTTACGTACTGCCCCGACGCGTCCAGCGTCTGCTTGGCTTGCGTCGCGTCCACCTGCTCGCCCACCGCCGCGATCTTGCCGTCGGCGACGGCGACGTTCGTGATGCGGTCGATGCCGCGGGCAGGGTCGAGAACGTGGCCTCCGGTGATGACGAGGTCGTACTGCATGACTGCCTCCCACGCGGCGCGGCGGATAGGCCGCTGAGCCGCGAACGCTCACAGAGTTGAGACACTCTAGACCCGCCAAACCGCGCTCGTCAACATACGCGGGCGCGCGGAGGCGGAAATCGGCGCGCGAGCCGGGCAAAACGGCGGATTGACGCGCTATGCGCCCATAGCCGCGCCGTAAGCGTTTGACCGGCGCCCCGGCCAGGCGTACATTGGCGTAAGCCAAAGGACCCGTCGAATGGAGGCGGCCATGAAGTACGACATCGTGATCGAAGGCGCGCGGGTCGTCGACCCCGCCCAGAACATCGACCGGGTGACCAACGTGGCCGTCGCCGGCGGCAAGATCGCGGCGGTGGGCGACGACCTCGACCTCGCCGACGCCGCCCGCCGCATCGACGCCCGAGGGAAATTCCTCTCCCCGGGCTGGATCGACATGCATGTGCACACGTACAGCCACCTCGCCTTTTCTCACCCCGACACCATCGGCGTGCTGCACGGCGTTACGACGGTGGTCGACGCAGGCGGCGCCGGAGCGTGGACGTACGACGACTGCCGCACCTACTGGGAGGGGCGCACCAAGACCGACATCTACGCGCTGCCGCTCTACAACGCGGCGGGCATCTACCTGGGCGACCGCGGCGTGCTCGACCAGGAGCCCAACCAGTCGCTCCAAGTCCCCCTCGACGACTGGCTGGATATGGTGGACAGGAACCGCGACCGCGTGCGGATGATCAAGTCGGCCACCGTTACGCGCCTGGGCTTCCGCCCGGTGGAGGCGGCGCGCGCCATCGCCGACAGGGTCGGCCTGCCGATGTACATGCACATCGGCGACCAGCGCGGCGAATCGGGCTTCCGCGACGTGCTCCGCTCGCCCGGCCCCATCATCACCAAGGAAGTCCTCGACACTATGCGCCCCGGCGACTGCGTTACCCACACCTACACCGGGAATCGGGGCGGCCTGCTGGGAGAGGACGGCGAGGTGCTGCCGGAGCTCTACGCCGCCCGCAAGCGCGGCGTGTGGCTCGACGTCGGCTACGGCGGCCTGAACTTCGATTGGGACGTCTTCGACAAACTGCTCGCTGCAGACGTGATTACCGACGCCATCGACACCGACCTCCAAGGCGTCAACGTAACCGGCCCCGTCCACTCCCTCGCGCACGTCATGTCCATCTTCCTCAACCACGGCCTGACCATCCCCGAGTTGGTCGAGCGCGTAACCATCAACCCCGCCCGCATCCTGCGCCTCGAAGACAAGATGGGCAGCCTGACGCCCGGCTACCCGGCGCGCGCCACCGTGTTCGAAGTCGAGGACGGCGACTACACCTTCCGCGACCACAAGGGCGTCAAGCGCGCGGGCAACCGCATGATCAAGCCCGCCTTCTGCGTGATGGACGGCGAGGTGATCGAGGCGGACTTCGAGCCGTCGCTCGAACAGTCAAACTGGTCGTTCATGCCGCTGATGGCGGACGACGACCTATCCGTGCTGGAGGGGCGCCTGGACGACGAGCAGCGCGAGTTCGCCCACGCGCTGGGCCGCGACTACGCGGAGATTGCGTGGGACGAGGGGCACGACCTGCACAAGACGTTCAAGCGCCGCGTCACCGCCATGGGCATCGACGAGGTCCACGCCGTGGACGGCGTGTTCGACCTGTTCATGGAGAACCGCTTCCTCGTCCCCGTCGGCTGGCTGCTCAAGACCTTCGACAAGGAGACGGCGGTCGAGCGCCTGCTGACGGCGTAACGGCGCTGCGTCCTCAGCTCTCCACTCCGCGCTCGCGCGCGTCGCGCAGCACGGCGAACTTGGCGCGCAGCACGACGATCGCTCCCATTCCGACAACGCTCAATGCCGCGATGCCGGCGCGCGGCCCAAGCGCCTCGGCCAGGAATCCGACCATCGTCATACCGAACGGCCCCATCCCGATGGCCAGCGCCAGCGCGCCCATCGCCCGGCCCCGCAACTCCGCCGGGACTACCTCCAGCACCAGCAGCGGCTGCATGATGCCGAAGCACACCAGCCCCACGCCCGCGATCAGCAGCAGCCCCACCGACAGTGGATACCACGGCGATAGGGCGAATCCCAGCGCCGCCGCGTGGAACACCAGCGTGCCCAGCGAATAGACCGACCCACGCCGCGTCGGGTTGAAGGCCGCCAGCAGCACCGCGCCTACCAACGCGCCCGCCCCGAGTCCTCCCGCCAGCAGGCCGAACAGTACCTCCGACGCGCCCAACTCGTCCCGCGCCATCACCGGTATCTGCGTGCTGATAGGCCATCCGAACAGATTGAAGCTCGCCGTAACCAGCACCGCCGCCAGGATCGGACGCTGCCGCCGCGTAACCGCCACCGCCTCCGCGATGGCGTTCAACGGATTCGCCCGCTGCCCCGGCGCGCGGTCGGTTCGCGCCGTCAACACCAGCGCGATGGCTAGCGCGCTCAGCACTGCGATTCCCGCGTAGGCGCCACCGAACCCGCTCCACCGGATCAACACCGTGCCCAGCACCGGCCCCGTCAGGTTGCTGCTGATGAGCAAGCCCGTGTCTAACGCCATCGCGTTCGTCAGCGAGCGCCCCTCGAACAGCGACGCCAAGTAAGCCCGTCGCGCCGTGTAGTCCAGCGCCCACGCCGTCCCCGTCAGCGCGATGGCCGCGAAGGCGTGCCACGGCGCGACCCGCTCCGCCAGCAGCGCCCACGTCAACGCCGCCACTACCGCGAAACTCAGCGCCTGCGCTACGGCCATCACCCATTTGCGCCCGAAGCGGTCGGACACGCTCCCCGCAAACAGGCCCAGCGCGAACATCGGCGCCGCGCGCGACACCCCCACCAGCGCCACCATCGCGGGCGAGTCGGTCAGCTCCAGCACCAGCCAAGACAGCACCGCGAATTCCATCGCGCGGTAGGTGTAGTACGCCCACGACGCCGCCCACAGCCGCCGGAACGTTCCGTCGTGCAGCGCCTCGAACGTCCGCACCCGCGACGGCGCCGCGCGCGCTCCCTCCCTCATACTCCCTGTACTCCCTCTCCCGTGCTGCCCTGACGATGGCGCGCTCCGCCCGGCTCGCGGCGGCGTTCGTGGCGCAGGCGACGCCGCGCCGGTACAATCGCCGCTCGCCGGGGCTATACGCCGGACCGGGGCCGCCCGATCCGCGCGGCGCCGTTGCGTCCCAGAGAGCCAGCTTCGGCACTAGCCTTGACTGATACTAACTAAAGTCTAATCGTTGTTCGAAGCCTCTGACGGGACGCGATTAGGACAGGCCTGGAGCGCGAGATGCTACAAGGGGGACTCATCGGCGCGGGCGTGATGATCGGCCTGCTGCTGATCCCCATCGTCCACTTCTTCACGGCGCTGCCCTCCCCCTTCATTGGAGGCTTCATCGGCGGCTCCAAGGCGGCCGCGGCGCCACGCCAGGCCCTCGGCGTCGGCGCAGTGATGGGGATGGTCGCCTTTGCCGCCGTCGCCGTCGCCGCGCTTGCGCTCGACGCGGCCTTCCTCTACGCCGTCGCCGTCCTAGTCGGCCTCTACGCAGGCGGCCTGGGCGCCCTCGGCGCGCTCCTCGGCGGGCGCTCCGCTGCCAGAGCCAACGCCGGCGCCGAGGCTCCTTAGCCCTCCCCCTTCGCTCGCCCTGAGTGAACTCGAAGGGCACACTCAGTCCCCTCCCCGGGGTGCTCCCAAGTCGCCGGCGGCGGATTTTGGTTGAAATGCTGAACTATCTCCCGGAATGTTGCTATTGACATTTTGAGATTCTGCCTTTACATATGCGCCCCAGCCCAGCCAGGAGCACATCCCTCATGCGCAAGTCCGCCCTGCCGCCGCCGGAACTCCTCCGCATCAGCACCACCCGCACCGACGGCGCCACCGTCTTCGGCGCCACCCCCAAGACCGCCTGGGAGAACTACTCCTCTCCCGACCGCCAGAACCGCGTCTCTTACGGCAACTACTCCATGCTCATCGACCACCCCGACGGCTGGATCCTCGTGAACGCCGGCCCCGGTGACAAGCCGCCGCAGGACACCGACGTCGCCCCCGTACGCAGCCGCTCCTCGTTGCTGCGCGACCTGCGCGACCGGTGCATCACCCCCAAGGACATCGCCCTCGTCGTCCTCACCCACCTGCACGAGGAATACGCCGGCGGCGCAACCCACATGACCTCCTCCGGCAAGGTTGTCCCCACCTTCTCCAACGCACGCTACGTCGTCCAGCGCCGCGCCTACGAGGCCGCCCTCAAGCCCAACGAGCGCTGCCGCCGCTTCTACCGCTCCGACGACTACCTGCCACTCGAAGAGATGGAACAGCTCGTCTTGGTGGACGGCGAAGAAGAGGTAGCGCGCCGCGTGTGGGTCGAATCCGCACCCGGTCCCACCCCCGGCCATCAGGTGCTCCGCACTGAAGCCGCCGGCAAGACCTACGCCTTCCTCGGCCAGCTCGTGC
>JAPPFU010000261.1 GCA_028875085.1 Chloroflexota bacterium | reverse complement strand
GTTCTACGTCGACGCCGACCTGGACACGGACGTGCGCCTGCTGCTCGACCCTTACAGGAGGACGGCGGCCTAGCCATGGCGACCACGACGCAGAGGGAACGAATCGCAACGTTGGAGTCGGAGATCGAGGCGCATGACCGCGAGCACCAGCTGCTCGAGCGCCTGTGGACGCAGCGCCTCATCGCCATCGAAGACCGTCTGGCGAACATCGAGGAGGCGCTCCAAACCCGCCTCGGCGCGCCGCTGCCCGGCGTCCGCCTGTCCAAGCGCGACGTGAGGGTAGCGGGCGGCAGCGCGGCGCTCGCCGCCATCCTGTGGCTGCTCATCGAGCAACTAGGCGCGCTCGCCGCGCGTGGCGGCTAGCGGGGGGAGTGCCCGTCCCCACCTCACCAAGAGATAAAAACTCTCTGTGGGGGATACCCCCACGCCCCCCCCCCCCCGGGGGGGGGCCCCCCCCCCCGCGCCCCCCAGCCGAGGGGCTGACCGCCCCTCGGCACTCCCCACGTGAAGAGGCCCAGGGTTACACAATGGTTCCCAAGCAAGAACGCCTGCCCCCTCTCTTCGCCCCCGGCGTCCCGTGTATGGAGATTCGCTTCATGGTATAGTGCCGTCACCAACACCAGGAGGCGCCGCATGAGCGACCGAGCGTTGGAAGAACTGGCGGGCTCCGTCCAGGTGGACATCCGCTACTGCTTGCCTTGAGGGAAGCTCCCCATGGCCGTCTGGACGGCGGTCGAACTGTACAACAGTCTGGGAGCCGGCGTGGGCATCACCCTCACGCCCGTGGGCAAGGGGCGGTTCGAGGTCTACGCAGACGGCGAGCTGCTCTACGACAACAAGGCGAAGGGCGCGCAGGGCATCGACATCGACGCCATCAGCGACCTGAAGATGCGCATCCGCGACCGCCTCGAGGCGGCAACCCCCGCCGGGTAGCGCCGGGGCGCAGTGGCCGTCCCCTCTTGTAGGGGCGACCGACCGGTCGCCTTGTCCGCTTACGCCTCCGAATGACCCAGTACATCGAGATCGACGTAGAACCCGGCCCCAACACCGATTGGGCCGTGGTCAAGGTGTTCCAAGCGCGGGAGGCGCCGCGCGAGGTCTCCCGCGTCCACGCCGCCCGGCCTGGCGGCGACGTGGAGCCGTGCGCCGTAACCGGCTGGTCGACGGCGGGGCCTGTCCCCGCCTACGCCGCGCACGTCTTCGACTCGGGCGAGGGCAGCGTGCTGCTCGTCTACGGCGGCGACGAGGGCGTGCGCCTCAAGCCCGCCGCCTCCACCGAGGCGTGGGACCTCGCCAGCCCCGGCCAGTGGGGCGAACCCTGCCTGCTGCTGCCCCCCGACGCGCTCGCGGAGTAATGCGCGGCGCGGTTGGCCGCCCCGGGCTGGTGTAACCTTGGCCGCGCGGGAGGCTCCGGTGCGCAAGGTGGTGTTGGGCGACAACCTCGACGTGCTCGCGTCCTTGCCCGACGGGGCGGTCGACCTGGTCTACATCGACCCGCCGTTCAACACGGGGCGCGCGCAGACGCGCCGCACAATCCGCGCCGTGCGCGATGACGCGGGCGGCGACCGCACCGGCTTCCAGGGCAACCGCTACCGCACCATCGAACTCGGCTCGGCGGCCTACGCCGACCGCTTCGACGACTATCTCGCGTTCCTCGCGCCCAGGTTCCGCGAGGCGCGGCGCGCGCTGAAGGCGGACGGCTCCTTCTTCCTGCACGTGGACTACCGCGAGGTTCACTACTGCAAGGTGCTGCTGGACGAGGTGTTCGGGCGCGAGAGCTTCGTCAACGAAATCATCTGGGCGTACGACTACGGCGCGCGCTCGACGACGCGCTGGCCGGCCAAGCACGACAACATCCTCTGGTACGCCAAAGACCCGGCCAACTACACCTTCAACTACGACGCGATGGACAGGCTGCCTTACATGGCGCCCGGCCTCGTCGGCGCGGAGAAGGCGGCGCGCGGCAAGACGCCGACGGACGTCTGGTGGCACACCATCGTCCCGACTAACGGCAAGGAGAAGACGGGCTACCCCACGCAGAAGCCGCTGGCCATCCTCGAACGCATCGTGCGCGTCCATTCCAACCCCGGCGAGGTCGTGCTGGACTTCTTCGCCGGGAGCGGCACGACGGGCGAGGCGGCGGCTAAGCACGGGCGCGGCTTCATCCTGGTGGACGACAACCCGGAGGCCGTCCGCGTGATGGCGAAGCGCCTCGCCCCCTACGGCGCGGAGGTGGAGGGGTTCGAATGGATTCCTGGGGAAGGTGAGCAGCCACTACTCTCGATATGAGAGGTATGAACATGCCAAGCATCGAAGACCCGGACGTAAAATTGCTGGCGGCTATCGCTGACGTACTACAGGAGGAATACCCCGCTAGTAAAGATGAGTGGGAAGGAAGCCCCTTCTTTTGGACTAAGACCCGGCCACCACGCCAACAAGGCGCCATCTGCGAACGACTGCTCGCTGGATTCTTGGCCGCAAAGGGCTTCGCCGTGACTGATGCCCCGGACAGCGAGGCCGACCGCGTGGTCAACGGGGTTCGCGTAGAAATCAAGTCCTCCACACTCTGGAAGGCCGGGACGTACCGGTTCCAACAGCTCCGAGACCAGAACTACGACATCGCTATCTGCCTGGGGCTCAGCCCATTCAATGTTCACTGCTGGGTCATCCCGAAGTCCGTCATCATGAGCGGTTGGGGAACGGCGAAGGGTCTGCGCTCTCAGCATGGAGGGCAACAGGGAAGCGACACAGCCTGGCTCGCTGTTGACCCCAACAACGTGCAATCCTGGCTATGGCCCTATGGCGGCTCGTTGGCTGAGGCCGTAGAAGTTCTCACACGCATCCTGCGCGAGCGGTAGCCGCGCGCTATGCCAGGAAGCGCGCCCTACCCGCCTGACGCTTCGCCCGCGTAGCGCTCGTGCCAGCCGGAGCCGAAGATGAGGCCGTCGTGCCGTATCGACCACGAGTGTTTGAGTTCCTGCCGGCCGTTGGCGATATTGAGGAACACGTAGGTAAGCCAACTCCCTTCCTCGTCCGTCGCCAGCAGGTCGGGGCCGAAGTTGTAGCCCACGATGTCGGTCAGCGCCGCTACGTCCGCCCCGCGCAACTCCGGCCTCGGATGGGCGGCGATGCGCCCGTCCTCGAGCACGTAGGCGTACCACTGCCCGTCCTCGTTCTCCGCCGAGTCGAAGTAGGCGAACGCCGCCTCGCGGCCCTCGCGCTCGTAGCGCCCGATGGCGTCGCGCACGAGGGCGACAGTGTAGGCGGCGGGGTCGGACTTATCGGGGCGCGGGCTGACCAGGCGCTCGTACCAGCCGGAGCCGAAGATCAGGCCGTCGTGCCTGACCACCCACGCGTGCTTCAAGTCCTGCCGGTTCGTCTGCGGGTTGAGGAACACGTAGGTGACCCAGCGCCCTTCCTCGTCGGTCGCCAGCATTTCGGGGCCGTAGTAGTAGCCCGTGGCGTCCACGCGGTCCAAGCGTCCAAAACCGCGGACGGCGGGGTTCCAGTGGCCAACGGTGCGGTCGTTCTCATCGATGATGAAGACGTACCACTGGCCGTCGACGCTGTCGCGCGTGCTGTAGTGGGCGATGGTCGCCTCGCGCCCGTCGCGCTCGTAGCGGTCGATGGCGCCCTGGACAAACTCGACCGTGTAGGCCGCCGGGTCGGACTTCTTGGCAGGCGTGGTGATGTGGCGCTCGTACCAGCCGGAGCCGAAAATCAGGCCGTCGTGCTTGATCACCCATGCGTGCTTCAACTCCTGCCGGTTCGTACCCGGGTTGTGGAACACATAGGTGACCCAGCGCCCCTCCTCGTCCGTCGCCAGGGTGTCGGGGCCATAGTAGTAGCCGGTGATGTCCACGCGCTCGGTGGGGTCGCGCCCGCGGATGGCGGGGTTGTAGTGGCCGATGGTGCGGTCGTCCTCGCCGATGATGAAGACGTACCACTGGCCGTCGATGCCGTCGCGTGTGTTGTAGTAGGCGATGGTCGCATCCCGCCCGTCGCGCTCGTAGCGGTCGATGGCGCCCTGCACGAACGCGACGGTGTAGGCGGCCGGGTCGGACTTGTCGGGCGCGGGCGCGTCCTGCCTCTGTCCGCTGACGGCGACGGCGAGCGCCGCCGCGCCGAGCGCGAGCGCGATGATGGAGACGACGAGAACGGCCCTGTTGGACATTGCGACCCCCTTTGCCGCAAGTATACAGACGGGGCAGGGCGCGTTCGCCCCGTCATCCGCGCGGGATGCGGGATATATGGGGAGACGGCGAGCGCGCCGCCGCCCGCCCGAGCATTGACGTACGATGCTCCTCAGGCCAAGATAGCGAGGACGCATATAGGAGGACCGCCATGGCGACGACCGAGGAACGGCTGGCCGCGCTGGAGAGCGCCGTAGCGAACGCAGCGGCGAAGAGCGACCTCGAGGCGTGGAAGAACGAACTGGCGCAGCAGATCGCCGCAGAGGTCAAAGCCACCGAGGAGCGCCTCAACCAGCGGATGCACGGCCTCGCCGCCGAATTCAGCATCGTCGAGGATAGGATCAATCAGAAGACCGACCAGCTCATCGGAGAGGTCAAAGCCACCGAGGAGCGGCTCAACCAGCAGATGCACGGCCTTGCCGCCGAATTCACCGTCTTTGAAGATAGGATCAACCAGAAGAGCGACCAACTCAGCGCGGCGGTCAAGGCGTCCGAGGAGCACCTCAACCAGCAGATGCACGGCCTCGCCGCCGAATTCACCGTCTTTGAAGATAGGATCAACCAGAAGAGCGACCAGCTCAGCGCGGCGGTCAAGGCCACCGAGGAGCGCCTCAACCAGCAGATGCACGGCCTTGCCGCCGAATTCACCGTCTTCGAAGGCCGCTTCGACGAGTCGATGACCCGCCTCTACAACGACGTGGTGGCCGCCTTCTCCGGCTCCAAACCGGCGTAACGCGGCGCCTACGGCCCCGTCCGCTCACCCTTCGAGTTGCCTCAGGGCGAACGGTTGCCCCTTCCCGCGTTGCTACCTTGTAATTCTATGTAGTTCTGGTATCCTGATGGGCACGCCCTGAACCGAATCGAGGAATCGAAGCCTATGCCCTCGGAACAGCCTATCGCCGTCGTCGGCATGGCATGCCGATTCCCCGGCGCCGACGACCTCCACTCCTTCTGGCGCCGCCTCGAGGCCGGCGACAATACCATCAGCGAGGGCGTCCCCGGCTCCGGCGTCGGGCGCGTCGGCTTCCTCTTCCCCGACGCTACGGACCTGCCCGAGGCATGCCGCTTCGGGTCGTACCTGGACGAGGTCGACGTGTTCGACGCGGCCTTCTTCCGCATCTCCCCCGTGGAGGCGCAGCTGCTCGACCCGCAGCAACGTCTCATGCTGGAGACGTGCTGGCGCGCGCTGGAGGACGCGGGCATCGACCCCGAGGGGCTGAAGGGCAGCCGCACCGGCGTCTACGCCGGCATCAGCAACAACGAGTACCGCACGCTGCTGCTCGACTCGAGCGACAACGCCGATCCCGCCGCAAGCCTCTACGCCGTCTCCGGCACCTCCTACAACACCGCCATCGGGCGCGTCTCCTTTGCCCTCGGCCTCCAAGGCCCCGCCATCGCCCTCGACACCGCGTGCTCGTCATCCCTCGTTGCCGTCCACCAGGCCGTGGCGGGACTCCAGCGCGGCGAGGCCGACCTGGCGCTCGCGGGAGGCGTCCACGTCATCCTCTCGGGCCGCCTGATGGCGCTCCGCGCCAAAGCGGGCATGCTCGCCTCTGATGGCCAGTGCAAGACGTTCGACGAGGCCGCCGACGGCTACGTGCGCGGCGAAGGCTGCGGCATCCTCGTCCTCAAGCGCCTCGACGAGGCGGAGGCGGACGGCGACCGCATCTGGGGCGTCATCCGCGGCTCGGCGCTCAACCAGGACGGTGCAAGCCCAGGCCTCACCGTCCCCAACGGCGAGGCGCAGCAGAAGGTCATCGAGGACGCGCTGCGCGACGCGGGACTGGAGCCGCACGACATCGACTACGTGGAGGCGCACGGCACCGGAACGCCCGTGGGCGATCCCATCGAGATGAACGCCACCGGCTCGGTGTACAGCCGCGACCGCGAGGCCGACCGCCCCATCCTCATCGGCTCGGTTAAGACCAACGTCGGCCACCTTGAGGCGGCGGCGGGCTCCGCCGGCCTCATCAAGGTGCTGTTGGCCATGAAGCGCCGCGTCATCCCCAAACACCTCAACTTCCACACGCCCAACCCCGAGATTGACTGGGATGCCCTCGCCGTTCGGGTAACCACTGAGCAGACGGAGTGGCCGACGCTGCCGGGGCAGCCCCCGCGCGCCGGAGTGAGCGGATTCGGGTGGTCTGGCACGAACGCGCACGTCGTCGTCGAGGGCTACGGCGAGCCCGAAGCCGAGCCGGCCGGGCCGCCGCTCCCCGCGTCCGCCGCCCTCAACGGCGTCGCGCCCGCCGCCGCCCTCCGCGAGACGCGCC
>JAPPFU010000209.1 GCA_028875085.1 Chloroflexota bacterium | reverse complement strand
CGCTACGGCGAGGGAACCGAGGAGCAGTGCCAGCGCATCGACTACGAACTCCAGGTCATCGACGAGACGCGCTACACCAACTACTTCCTGGTGGTGTCTGACATCGCCGACTTCGCCCGCCGCGAGAACATCATGTTCGGCGTGCGGGGCAGCGCCGCGTCCTCCATCGTCCTCTACTGCCTCGGCGTAACGGAGATCGACCCCCTCGAACACCAGTTGGTCTTCGAGCGATTCCTGAACGTCGAGCGCAAGGAGATGCCGGACATCGACCTCGACTTCCAGGACGACCGCCGCGACGCGGCGATCCAGTACGTCGTGGACAAGTACGGCCACGACCACGTGGCGCAGATCATCACATTCGGCACGCTCGGCGCCAAGGCCGCCATCCGCGACGTGGGCCGCGCCCTCGGCCTCGCCTACGCCGACACCGACCGCATCGCCCGCCTCATCCCGTCGCGCCCCGGCGTTACGCTCCAACAGGCGATGGACGAATCGGCAGAGATGCGGGAAGCGCACGCCGGGGACGAGACGCTGCGCACGCTCATCGAGACGGCGCAGGAGTTAGAGGGCGCCGTACGCAATGCGGGCACCCACGCGGCGGGCGTCGTCATCTCCTCCGAGCCGCTCACCAACCACGTGCCCCTCCAGCGCCCCATTAAAGGCGGCGAGGACACCATCGCGATGACCCAGTACGCGATGGACCCGGTGGCCAAACTCGGCCTCTTGAAGATGGACTTCCTCGGCCTCATCAACTACACCATCCTGGACAAGACGATCGCCCTGGTGCGGGAGCGCCACGGCGTCGAGCTCGACCTCCAAAGCACCCCCTTCGACGACGCGAAGACCTACGAACTGCTCGCGTCGGGCGAGACCACCGCGCTGTTCCAGTTGGAGTCGCCGGGGATGCGGCGCTACATCAAGGAACTCAAGCCTGCGAATCTGGGAGAGTTGGCGGCGATGGTCGCGCTCTATCGCCCCGGCCCGATGGAGCACATCCCCCGCTTCATCGACTCCAAGTTCGGGCGCGCTCCGGTCTCCTATCCTCATCCGGCGCTCAAGGAGATCCTGGACGAGACCTACGGCGTGATCGTCTACCAAGACCAGGTGCTGATGATCATGCGCGCCTTCGCCGGCTACTCGCTAGGCGAGGCGGACATCGTTCGCAAGGCGATGGGGAAGAAGATCCGTGAGTTGATGATCCAGGAGCGCGAGCGATTCGTGCGCGGCGCCGCCGAGCGCGGCTACGACCGGCGCGTGGCGGAGCAGGTGTTCGACCTCATCGAACCCTTCGCCGGGTACGCCTTCAACAAGGCGCACAGCGTCTCCTACGCCGTCGTCGCCTACTGGACGGCCTACTTCAAAGCCAACTACCCGGTGGAGTTCATGACCTGCGTGCTGAACGCCTACGACGGGAGCGGCGACCGCGTGGCCGCGGCCATCGCGGAGTGCGAACGCCTGGGCATCCGCGTGCTGCCGCCCGACGTGAACGCCAGCGCCGCCGCATTCGCGCCCGAACGCGCCGCCGAGAGCGAATGGAGCATCCGCTACGGCCTCGCGTCGGTCAAGAACGTGGGTGCGGCGGCCATCGCCGAGTTGGTGGTGGACAGAGAGCAGCACGGCGCATTTGCGTCCGTCGAGGAGTTCTGCCGCCGCGCAGGCTCCGGCGCCGGGAACCGGCGTGCGCTGGAGAGCCTGGTGCGCGCGGGCGCGCTCGACGCCCTCGGCCCGCGCGGCGGCCTGCTGGCCAGCGTCGACAGCCTCGTGCGCCTCATCCAGCGCGAGGCGCAACTGCGTGACTCCGGCCAGTCCACGATGTTCAACATGTTCGGCGAATCCGCACCGGCACCTATGGCGCGCCTCGAACTTGAGCGGGCGGAGGAGCCGATGCAGCGTGAAATGGCCGCGTGGGAGCGGGAGTTGCTCGGCGTCTCCTTCAGCGAGCCCGACCTGTCAAGCTTCTTTGCCGGAGCACCTCCCAACGCCATCCTGTCGCGGGAAGACTTCGAAGCGCAGCCGGACGGAACGAAGGTGCTGCTGGTCGGCCAGGTGGCGTCGGTGCGGTTCGTCGTCAACCGCCAGCAGCAGCGCCTCGCCTTCGTCGTGCTCACGTTGCAGCGCGGGAGCGTCGACGTGGGCGTCAACAGCCGCGCCTATCCTGACACCGCCCAACTATGGCAGGAGGGCGCGTTCGTCCAGGTGGCGGGGCGTGTCGGACGCGGCCGCAGCGAGGAGCCGCTCGTCTGGTGCGACGAGGCCTCGCCCTACGAGTTGCCGCCCTCGCCAACTGCGGAGGATGCGCCTGCCGATATCCTCCCCACGCCGCACGTCGAAGAGTTGCGCGAGGAGTACGCCGTGAGCGCGCCGGAGGGCGAATCAAGCATCCCCGTAGAGCCGCCGGCGCCCGCCGTGTCCAACGGGACGGAAGCGCCCACCACCCCGGCATCCGCGCCTGAACCAGAGGCAAGCGCGGTGCCCGCAGAGATGGCCGCGCCCGCCGCGTCCAACGGCATGGAAGCGCCCCCCGCCCCGGTGCCCGCGCCTACGCCGGAGGCAAGCGTGGCGCCCGAAGTAAGCGCCGCGAACGGACAGCGCAAGGTGTTGGTCAATCTCACGGAGACGGAGAAGCCGGAGGACGACGCCTTCTTGCTGAAGTCGGTGCTGCAGCTGCTGTTGGAGTATCCGGGCAGCGACGACGTCGACCTGGTGATAGCGAGCGGCGGCAAGCGCTGGCGCGTCGAGATGCCCATCATCAAGACCGAGTATTGCGACGACCTGGCCGTCCGCCTCGGCGAACTGCTCGGCGCGCAGGAAGCCGTCAGCGTCTCAGCAGGGTAGGGGGAAGCCACGTTGAAGGGACAGGTTTCAAACCTGTCCCTTCGCAGGGTATGGGCCGCGAGCGCGCCGAGCAGGCCGCTACAGCGCTTCGAGTTCCAGCAGCCGCGACTTCATCCCGATACCCGGCCCGGCGAAGCCGTGCAGCCCGCCGTCGCTGCCGACGACGCGGTGGCACGGGATGAGCAGCGGCACGCGGTTCTTGGCCATCGCCTGGCCCGCCGCGCGCGACGCCAGGACGTTGCCCGCCTCCTCCGCCAACCATCGGTAGGTGCGTGTTTCGCCGCGCGGCACAGAGGCGCAGGCCTCCCATGCGCGGCGGTGGAAGGGCGCGGCGCCCTCCAGGTCGAGCGGCACGTCGAACGCTTGCCGCTCTCCCGCCAGGTACTCGTCGAGCTGGCGGTGGAGGTCGGCGAACGCGCCGGGGCGATGCTCCGGCTGCTCCTTCGCCATCGGAGCGGCGAGGTGGTCGAGCGCCCGCTCGGGCGTCTCCTCCGGGAGCGACGTGTGGCGCACGCCCTTCTCGGAGCCGATGGCGGCCACCCACCCCCAATCGGTGTGGAATACGTCGTACCAGCGGGTTCGGGAAGCGAGTTTGCTCATGGCGCGCATCCTACACCGCCGCGCCCCTGCGCGCATCACCGCTTGGGCGGAGGCTCGTCGTCCACGCCCATCCCCGCCTCCAATGCGCGACGCACCGCCCGCAACGCCGTCTCTCCCTCGTTTCGCGCCGCCTCCAACGCTCCTGACGCGAGCGCGGCGGCAGCCTCACCCACCGGGGATCCCAGGTCGGCGGCGGCCTGCCGCGCCGCCGCTGCGGCTTCCCTCACCGCCTCGCCCAGGTCGCCTCCGGCCTCGATGGTGCCCTGCACCGCCCCGCGGCCCACGCCGCGCAGCGCGACCGTCAGCGGCACGCCGCGCCTGGTCAAGGTTCGCGTCGTCCCCAACGCCGCGCCGCGCGTTACCCTGCCGAGTTGCCCGGCCGCAACGCCGCCCGCATGCGCCGCGCCGCGCGTGGCGTGGCGCGCCAGTTCGGCGCCATGCTCGGCGACGACGCCCATCTCGAGGATGCCGGCCTCCAGCGCGCCGCCCACGACCCGCGCGATTTCGCGGGCGATAACCCGCCCCCGGCTGGCCGACTCGACGGCGGCCTGTGTGGAGGCGGCGAGCTGATACGCCGTTACGCCCAGGGCCACGTCCGCGCCCGGCGCGCGCTTCAGGTAGCCGTAGAAGAAGGTGAGCGCCATTCCCAGGCCGGGCACGGACGACACCGCCCGCGCCGCCGGATTCACTCTAGCGGCGAGCATGCCCAGCGCCGCGTCGCGCGGCGCCTCACCCTCTTCGCGAAGCGGCACCAGGATGTTCAACGACAAGGCGCTCAGCACAAAGGCAACGACGAAGAGGAAATCGAAGCTCCCCAGCGCGATGGCGGGCAACTCCAATACCCCGCTGGGGGATTCCCAGTTGAAGTCCACGCGCAGCGTGCGTATGGAGAAGTAGTCGGCCATCAGTCCGCCGAGCACCGGACCGATCCCCGCGCCGATGCTCGCCGCTGCCCCCGCGACGCCTAAGAAGGGCGTGGCTTTGTCCTTCGGCGCGGACTTCAGAGTAAGAGTGCTCATCGTCACCGTCGCCCCCGCCACCGCCACGCCCGCGAAGAAGTGCAGGAGCGTCAGCAGCGGCAGCGTCAGAAAATGCCGATCCGGATGCGTCGTGAACACCCAACCCAGGATGACCAGCGTGTAGAGCGAGGCGGAGAGCGAGAGCACCGGCTTGCTCCCCATCCGGTCGGCCATCGGCGCCCAGACGCGCACGAAGAAGACGGTCGATATCTGACCCAGCACCGTGAAGGCGATGACCGCGTAGAGCGGCACTCCGATTGTCGTGAGCATGTAGACCGCGAAGAAGGGCGTGGCGAGGTTGGCCGCCATGCTCCAGAAGAACAGGAAGCGCACGAGGTGCGCGAAGTTCTTGTCTTTGAGGGGCTCCAACAGCACCGCCAGCGCCGACTGCTCCGTCTGGCGCGCCGCCGGCATCAGCGGCTCCTTGACCCGCGACGCGAACAGCGGCCCGGCCAGTCCGAAGGTCAACGCCCCGCCGATGAACAAGAACGAGAACGCCCATGTCTCGCGCTCGGCGGGCGCCCACGTCTGCCACGCCAGCACGAACATGCTCCCAGCCAGGCTCACGACGGAGACGACGATGGTGATGGCGGCGAGGCGGCGCCCGTAGTAGTCGCCCAGAATCTGGTGCGGCACCAGGTCGCGCATCCAACTCGTCCACGCGGTTACCCACACCGGCGCGAACATCCCGCGCAGTGCTAACAGGCCGATCACCGCCGCCACTGCGGGAGCGCCCGGCGTATCGAGCAGGAAGGGGACGGCGCCCGCCGGTATCCACAGGAGTTGCGCCGCGAACGAGCAAGGAATGCCCAGCGCCTTGCGCATACGGAAGCGCTCGATCAGCAGGATGGCGGGCAGCTGCATCACCTGCGTGAAGAAGGGCAGCGCCGCCAACACGCCGATATGGAAGTTGTTGGCGCCAAGCGCGAGGGCGTAGGCGGCCATGAAGCCGCCGCTCGTCAGGCTGTACATCGTCATCGCCGCCACGCCTTCCCGCACCATCAGGCGCAGGCCGTCCTGCACGTCCTGTTGCGTGAGCGTGGAGCTAGGGCGAAGGAAGCCGAGCATGGCGACCGTTCTCAGGCGCGCTAGGGGCGCGCGTGCGCGAATGAAGTCGATGATAGAGGCCGTAGACAACGCCCGCGCCTAGTTTCGGCGGCGCGCTCCGCGCGAATCCGACGCGTTGTCCGCCTACGGATTGCGTGTAGGGACAGATTTGAAACCTGTCCCTACGTGTAGGGCGCAGGGCGCCCGTAGTCTGTAAAGTGGACGCACTATCCCTTTGAGGAGGCGCCGTATGGCAATCAACTCCGTCGAACGCTTGGGGGCTATCTCGCTCATCGTCGGCCCTATCGTGTCCTTCATCTTTTTCCTTGTCAGACCGGGCGTGCTGCTCGTCGACATGGCGGATTCGACCGACGAAGCCGCGCAGATCACCGCCCTCGCGTCCAACTCCACCCTCACGCACGTGGCGGCGCTGATCGCGCCGGTCGCCCTCGTCATCACGCTCTACGGCTTGTACGTGGCGCAAAGCCGACTGCGCGACGGGAGCCGCGGCGACGCACTGATGGGACTGGGCTTCATGTCCTTCGCCGTCGGCACCATTGGCTGGATTACCGGCTTAAGCCTGCAGCATGTCCTTGCCAACACCGAGTTGGGCGCCCCGGGCGCCGTCGAGGCTATGGAGCCCGTCTACGCTGTGCAGGCGGGCGTCACCCTCCTCTCCACGCTGTTGGTCGCGCTCGGCTTCCTCTGCTTCACCCTCGGCGCCGCCCAGCGGAGCGAGTTCAGCAGGGTCAGAGCGTTGGTCGTCGCCGCCGCCTCGATTGTGAGCGCCGCTAGTCTCACCGTGGGCATCATCCTCCCTGAGACTGCCGCCGTTTCCGTCGCCATTGCGCGGGGCATCTACATCTTCTGGGTGGTCTGGCTCGTGCTGCACGGCGCAAGGATCCTCAAGAGCAGCAACCCCTAGCCGCAGGCGCACGCCCCTGCGTATAGCAAAGTAGGGACAGGTTTCAAACCTGTCCCTACTCCGTAGGCCATCGGTGCATCGTAGGGGCGACCGAGCGGTCGCCCCTGC
>JAPPFU010000094.1 GCA_028875085.1 Chloroflexota bacterium | reverse complement strand
GGTGCAGACCGTCTACCGCAACCAGGGCGTAACCATCAACGACAAGCACATCGAGGTCATCATCCGCCAGATCCTGCGCTGGGTGCGCGTCGAGACCATCGGCGACACCGACCTGCTGCCCAACCAGCTCATCGACCGCTACGAGTTCCAGGAAATCAACGAGAAGACGCTGGCCGAGGGCGGCGAGCCCGCCACCAGCAAGCCGGAGATCCTCGGCGTTACCCGCGCGTCTCTCAACACCGACTCCTTCCTCGCCAAGGCGTCCTTCCAGGAGACGGTGCGCGTCCTCACCGAGGCCGCCATCCTCGGCGAGGTGGACTATCTGCGCGGCCTGAAGGAGAACGTCATCATCGGACGCCTCATCCCCGCGCGCCTGGACACCTCCGAGGAGGGCCGCGCCCTGCTCGGCATCCCCGAGCCCGCTCCGTCCGCGCCTCTCGGCCCCGACATCGACCCCGATATCGCCAACCTGCTGGCCGAGTTCCCGGGCAACGGACACGACGGCGGCGGCGCGTAAAGCGCCGCACCGGACGGCGAGCCTAGCGACGTCTCCCTCTCCGACCTCCTCGCCCAGGACGCGGACGAAGAGGAAGAAGACGACCACGAGCCGGTGATCGACGACGAAGACTAGCGGGCGCCGGAGGCGCAAGCCATCAGAGTCGCCCACGTCGTCCACTACTACCAGCCGGGGCTGAGCTACGAGGAGAACCACCTCGCCTTCGCCCAGGCGGCGCTCGGGGCGGAGGTTACGCTCATCACTTCCACCGGCCTTGTGCCCGAGTGGGAGGCCGGCGGGCGCGAGTTCCCCCGCGGCTGGGGCGTCGAGCGCGGCGTCAACATCGTGCGCCTGCGCCCCCGCGCCCAAGCATGGGGGCGCCGCCAGTTGGTGCTGCGCGGCCTCGGCGACGCCCTCTCCCGCGCCGCGCCTGACGTGCTCCACCTCCACTCCGCCACCGGCCTCCTCACCCTCCAAGCCCTCTCTTGGGCGCGCCGCCGCCGCGTCCCCGTCGTCATCGACTCTCACCTCTGCTACTTCAACATCCTGCCGCGCGGGCTGGCCAAACTGCTCTACTACCGCGCCCTCTTCCGCTACCTGCTCCTCCCGCGCTTCGGCAACGTCATCGCCCGCTACGTCCCGCTGATGCCGGACGCGGAGTCGGTGCTGCACAACGAACTCGGCATCCCCTACGAGCGGATGACCCACTCCACCCTCGGCGTGGATACGGAGGCCTTCCGATACCGCGCCGAGGACAGGGCGCGGGTGCGCGAGCGATTGGGCATACCGCCGGACGCGCCGGTGGTGGCGTTCTTCGGGCGCATCGGATTCGACAAGCGGGTGGACACGCTGGTCGCGGCGTGGGGGGCTATCGCGCGAAAGCACGAGGCGCGGCTGCTGCTGGTCGGCCCGGCGCCGCCCGCGGTAGAGCGGGCGATGCTTGCCGGCATCGACCCTGGCCTGCGCGGCATGGTGAGCGTTACGGGGCGCGCCGCCAACGCCGAACTGCCCGCCTTCATGTCGGCGGCGGACATCGCAGTATGGCCTGGCACGCCCGGCATAGCCATGCTCGAGGCGATGGCCTGCGGCCTCGCCATCGTCCACACCGACCCCTACTACGCCGCCGGGATGGAGGCGCCGCCCAACGCGGAGGTCTTTCTTCCGGGCGACACCCCCGCCCTCGCCGACCGCCTCGACGCTCTTCTAAGCGACGCGGACAGGCTCGCGCAGATGCGCGCCCAATCCCGCCGCCTCGCCGAGCAGGTCTACGATTGGCGCGTGGTCGCCGCCCGCACCAACGCCGTCTACGCCGAGGCGCTCTCCGGCAAGCCGTCGGCGTTGCCGCCCTTGTGGAAACGTCCCTCCGGCGACGGACGCAGCCTCCCGCCGCCCCCGCGCCGCCGTGCGTAAGGCCCACGACCGCGCCGACTCCCTGACGCGCTAGCCAGCGCCCCTTACGCCGCCACCGCCTCCCGCTCCTCCGCCGGCGCTTCGCGGAGTTGGGGGCGCGCGCCCGACTCGTCCCAGTCCATGCCGCCGCGCGCCCACTCGTACACCCACCCGGCCATCATCACGAACGCGAACACGGCAACGGCGCCCAGCGCCGCCCACCCCAGCGCGTTCAACCGCGTCGCCCACGGAAACAGGAACACCACCTCCACGTCGAACAGCACGAACAGCAGCGCGTAGCGGTAGTAGCGCACGTTGAACCGCTCCCAGCGCGGCTCCCCGATCGTCTCCATCCCGCACTCGTAGGCGTCGTACTTGATGGGATTCGGGCGGCGCGGGCGCACCCGAACCTTCGAGGCCGCGAACGAGAGGCCCAGCACCGACACCGGAACCGCCACCGCGACGGCGCCGAGGATCAGCAGCAGACCGTACTGGCGCAGATAGTCGTCCATCGCCCGCGAATCCTAGGCGCGCCGCCGAACCCGGTCAAGCGCTCGCCGCCCCATCCTCTTCCTCCCCGTAGGGGCGTCCCTTGTGGGCGCCCTCTCCGTTCATCCTGAGGGAACTCGAAGGACGAACGCCGCCCTACCCTGCTCGCACCTCCGCTCCCTCCGGCGCGAGCGCGTCGCTCACCCCGATCATGCTGTCCCGCGTAACCAGCCCCGCCAACGCATCCTCTCCCAGCCCCTCCGTCCCCGCCGGACGCTCCGGAATCACCAGAAAGCGCAGGTCGGCGGTGCTGTCCCACACCTTCACCTCCACGTCGTCCGGGACGACCGTCCCGAACTCCCGCAGCACCGCGCGCGGCTCCACAACCACGCGCGAACGGTACGCCAGGCTCTTGTACCAGTCCGGCGGCGGCCCGAGGAGCGCGCGCGGGTAGCACGAGCACAAGGTGCAGACGATGACGTTGCGCTGCGCGGGCGAGTTCTCGACGACGTAGAGTTGCGGCGCCTCGATGGGAATGTCGTAGCCCAACTCGGCGATGGCCTCGAACGGGCGCGCCTTCAGCCGCTCCTTGTACGCCGGGTCGCTCCACGCCCTCGCCACCACTGCCGCGCCCGCTTGCGGCGTCTGCGCCCGCGTAGCCTCCACCACCCGCGTAACCTCCTCGCGCGCAACCACCCCCTTCTCCGTCAGCAGCGCCTCGATGGCGGCTGCGCGCAGGGCGGAGGCCGTCGGCTCCTCGTCGGGCTGAAAGTCGCGTTGCGCGTGCTCGTGCGGATGGTCGTGCTCGCTCATAGTCCTCCCTCGCTCGGCTCCAGCCAATGGTCATACAGGTCGATGCACAGTGTATCGTGCGCCGCGCCCGCGTACTCCGGCCACAGATGCGTCTGCTCAAAGCGCACCCGGTACAACGGCGCCTTTGGCAAGCCGTCGCGGGCGTAGGCCAGATCCTCCGGGTTGCGGTACGCCCCGTACAGATGCTCCACCACGCCCGTCTTGCCCTGCGCGTAGAGCGGCGTGCGGAAGTGCGTCGGCGGATACTCCCGGCGCACTCGCACGCGGTCACCGGGAGCGAAGCGGGCGCGCGCCTCAGTCACGCTGCGCCTCTCGCACGGGCGTCCACCTCCGCCGCAGCGAGCAACCCCTTCTCGACCAGCAGCGCCTCCAGCGCCGCGCTCCATCGCTCGTAGTACGACGACGCTTCGTAGCGCTCCAGCGGCAGACTCTCGATAGCGCGCCGCATCTGGTCGGTGGAGATGACGCCCTTCGCAGAGAGGACGCGCACGAGCGCGTCCGTCCGCCACTCCCAATCCAAGTGCGCGTGGTCGTGCGTGTCCACGTGCTCGTCCGTGGGCCATCCGCCCCGGTCGTGAGGCTTGCGGTCGTCGGGGGCTGCGCTCATCGCGTGCCCATCCTACGGTGCGGGCGGAGGCGTTTCAACGCCGCCCCGCAGGCTATCGTCTAGCAACTCGAGCAGGTCCTTCGCCGACCTGGTCTCGGACACGCCCTTCGCGCCGATGCCCTCCTCCATCATCTGCAGACAGAAGGGACAGGAGACGCTGACGACGTCGGCCTTCGTGTCAAGGAAGTGCTCGGTGCGGATGTGGTTGACGCGGCGACCCTCCTCCTCCATCCACATGCGCCCGCCGCCCGCGCCGCAGCAGAAGCCCTGCTCGCGGCAGCGCCCCTCCCCCATCTCCACCAGCCGCAGCCCCGGTATCGCCTTGGCGATCTCCCGCGGCGCATCGTAGATGCCGTTGTGCCGCCCCAGGTAGCACGAATCGTGGTACGCCACCGACGCCTCGACCGGAGCCACCGGGCGCAGCCGCCCCTCCCGCACCAACTCCGCCACGAACTCCGCATAGTGGCGCACGCGGTATTCCCCGCCGAACTGCGGATACTCGTTCTTCAGCGTGTTGAAGCAGTGCGGACACAGCGTGAGCACCTCGCGCACGCCGTAGCGCTCGAACGTCTCGATGTTTTGGCGCGCCAGCGTCTCGAACAGATACTCGTTGCCCAACCGCCGCGCCGGGTCGCCTGTGCAGGCCTCCTCCTCCCCCAGCACGCGGTAGCGCACGCCCGCCGTCTTCAGCACCGACGCCATCGCCCGTGCCACCTTCTGGCTCCGCTCATCCAGCGCCGCCGTGCACCCCACCCACAGCAGCACCTCATGCTCCGCGTCGTCGGCCATCGTGATGGCGCCGCTGCCGTTCATCCAGTCGGTGCGCGACGCCTGCGCGCCCCGCCACGGGTGCCCCCGCTGCTCCATCGAGGCCAGCGCCTGCATCGCCGTATCGGGCGCGGACGCCTCCTCCATCGTCAGGAAGCGCCGCATATCGATGATGGCGTCGATGTGCTCCACCCCCGCCGGACACGCCTCGACGCACGCGCGGCAGGTGGTGCACGACCACAGCACCGCGTCCGTAACCGCGTCGTGCGCGAGGCTCGCGCCGGGCTCTTGCCTCGCAAGCAAGCGCGGGGCGACGGCCTCCATGTGCGCCTTCGCGTCCTGCACCAGTTTGCGCGGCGAGAGCGGCTTCCCGCTCGCCCACGCCGGGCACTGGTCTTGGCAGCGCCCGCAGTTCGTGCACGCGTCCAACTCGACCAGCTGCTTCATCGTCAGCTGGCGCAACTCGCCCGCGCCGAACGACTCCGCCTCCATCAGATCGCCCATCGGACGCAGCGCGCCCTTTGGCCGCACCACCGCCGAGCGCAGGAAGATAGCGGCGGGTGCGACGAACACGTGCATCAGCAGCCCGAACCGCCACGCCGCGTACCCGAACGTCGCCGTCATCAGCGCCGCGTGCGCCCACCACAACGCGAAGTGCGCCGCCTCCATCGTCCACACCGATGCGCCCGCGCCGCGCACCGCTAGCGCCATCGCGTAGGAGACGAATGACCACGGCGCGGCCTCCGGCGCGTACAACGCGCTGCTCGGCTCCAACTCCGTCGCCGCCATCCGCAGCGCCTGCAATACGAACCCGCTCACCGCCATGGCGAACAGCAGCGCCAGCAGCACGCCGTTGTCCAGCAGCGTGTTGAGGCGGGGCGGACGCAGCACGTAACGCCGGTAGGCCGCCAGACCCAGACCCGCCATCAGCGCCAAGCCCGCCAAGTCCCACACCAACTCCAACTGCAACGACCAGCGCACCGTCGGCAGCCGCACGCCCAGGTACTCCTCGGCGTTGAACTCGACGGCGCTGAGCGTGGTGGCCACGAACAGCAGCGCGATGCCCCAGAAGATGAGCGCGTGCGTTATGCCGGGCAACCGCTCCCGCCGCACGAAGCGCCGGTGCGCCAGCGCGTCCGCCGCTATCCACTGCGCGAACGCGCGCAGCCGCGCGCCCCAGCCGCCGAACTCCCCCGTCGCCGTCCCTAGCCGCCAGTAGCGCGAGCGCCGGTACAGCCCCCACGCGATGAACGCCAGCGCCACGACGCCCAGCAGGTACACCGCCGCCCCCAGCGGGTAGCCGATGTTCCAGAAGTCGACGCGGCCGTTCAGCGGATCGGGCATAGCGGGGCAGCCAGTCTAGCACGCCCCAAGCGCGGGGCGGCGGCCCCTCGCCACTCCCTGACCTCGTCGCGCCCCCTATCCCCTTCCTTTATACAGCGCTGTCAAGCACTGCTGCGCCCTCTGCACCGCTGTGCTGCGCTATCCACGCGCGCAGCGTCTCCGCGCGCCGCGCTTGGTCGGGGACGGCGGTGTCCAGCACGCAGCGGCAGGTGCGCGTGTAGGAGCCGATGACAGAGAGGCAGGACTTGCCGGGGGGCCAACGCCACGGGTTGCCGCTGGCGTCGCGGAACACCTGCTCGCAGAGCCCGCGATCGACCGGCACGGCGCGCTCGAACCTCCGCGATAGGCTCGGCGAGCCGCCGAACACCCAGAAGCCGTTCCAATCGCCGTCGGCGCGCGCCTTGCGCACGTGCGCGTTGGTGGCGGCGCGCTCGGCGTCCTGGCCCGTGAGCGCCTCGGTTACGCCGCCCAGCACCCAATCCACGCGCAGGCCGCCGATGAGATAGAAGCCGAACTCCTTCGTCCGCCTGTCTTCCCTCCACCGCTCCATTCTGACCAAGAACAGCAGTGCGTCCCCGCGCCGCAGCCCTCGCAGGCCGGACGCCCGCGCGTTCTCGTCGCACATATCCCCATAGGTGAACGTCTCGAACTCGGGGTCGTAGTGGC
>JAPPFU010000010.1:4040-6590 GCA_028875085.1 Chloroflexota bacterium | reverse complement strand
GGAGATGCTGTGCGTCGGCAGCACCTGGCCGTCCTCCGTCTGCAACAGATAGGACATCGCACCGTGGAGGACGCCGGGACGCCCCGCCGAGAGGGAGGCGGCGTGGTTGCCCGTAGCGATGCCCTCGCCCGCTGCCTCGACGCCCACCAGCCGCACGCCGGGATCGTCGATGAAGGCGCGGAATATGCCGATGGCGTTGGAGCCGCCGCCAACGCAGGCCACTACGTAGTCGGGCAGCCCGCCGGCGTCGTCAATCATCTGCGCGCGCGCCTCGTGGCCGATGACGGTCTGGAAGTCGCGCACCAGCATGGGATACGGGTGCGGCCCGACGACGCTGCCGATGAGGAAGTGGGTGTCGTCCACGTTGGTCACCCAATCGCGGATAGCCTCGCTCACCGCCTCCTTCAGCGTCTTGGAGCCGGCCTCCACCGGGCGCACCTCGGCGCCCAGCAGGCGCATGCGAAAGACGTTCGGCTCCTGCCGCCGCATATCCTCCGTGCCCATATAGACGACGCAGTCAAGGCCGAGCAGCGCGCACGCCGTCGCCGATGCGACGCCGTGCTGCCCTGCGCCCGTGTCGGCGACGACGCGCCGCTTACCCATGCGCTTGGCGAGGAGCGCCTGGCCCATCGCGTTGTTCATCTTGTGGGCGCCCGTGTGGCAGAGGTCTTCTCGCTTGAGGTAGACCTGAGCGCCGCCCGCTCGCTCGGTCAGGCGCTTGGCGTAGTGCAGCGGCGTGGGGCGTCCCACGAAGTCGCGCAGCAGCGCGTCCAGTTCGGCCTGGAAGGCTGCGTCGCGTCGCGCTTCCGCGTAGGCCGCCTCCAACTGTCCCAACGCGGGCATCACCGTCTCGGGGACGAACTGGCCGCCGTAGTCGCCGTAGCGCCCCCTCGTGTCCGGCGCGGCGCTCACGCCCGCCTCCTGCCCAGCAGGCGTCTCAATCCCCCGGGCGAGCGCTCGCGGTCGGCGGCGCGCACGGCCTCGACGAACGCGCGCACCTTGTCCGGGTCTTTCTCGCCGTCCGTCTCGATGCCGCTGGAAGCGTCCACCCCGGCGGGGCGCACTTGGGCGATGGCCTCGGCCACCTTGTCGGGGTTCAATCCTCCGGCAAGGCCGGTCTCGTAAGCCATGGCGAGGTCGGCGGCGACGCCCCAATCGAGGCGCTGCCCCGTGCCGCCGTAGGCGCCCTGCGGCTTGGCGTCCAGCACCAGGCGGTGTCCCGCCATGGAGTGGCGCTGCATCAGCACCATCGCGCGCATCAGGTTGGCGGCGCGCGGCAGCGCCGGATCAATGCCAATCACTTTGTAGATGGGGGCGCGCATCTGCGCCGCGTAGCCCATCCCCTCGTCCGCGCAGAGCTGCACGGCATCGAGGCCCAGTCGCTCCACCAGCGCGTTCACCTCCGCCGCGTCCTGGCCGCCGAACAGGCCGACGACCTCCGGCCCCCGCCTCCCGCCTAGTTGTCGGCGGTAGTCGGCAAGCAACTCCTCGGCTTGGTCGGGCGAGAGGCTGCGCTTGAGGCCGGGGATGAGCACCAGGGCGACGGCGTCCGCCCCGGCGTTTGCGGCGGCGAGCATCGGCTCGGTGGTCTGAAAGCCGCACACCTGAACGCGCGTCATACGCCGCTGAGCTCCCGCACCTTGCTCGGCGTCCCGTCCGCCGTAACCAGCGCCTCGCCCACAAGGATAGCGTTGATGCCCGCCGCCTTCAGTGGCGCAACATCTTGCGCCGAGTGGAGGCCGCTCTCCGCAACCACAATCTTGCCCTGGGGGATGCGCGGCTTCAGCCGCACCGAGAGCGACGTGTCCACCTTGAACGTCTTCAGGTCGCGGTGGTTAATGCCGATGATCTCCGCTCCGGCCTCAAGCGCGGTCTCTAGCTCCGCCTCGTTGTGCACCTCCACTAGAGGTTGCAGCCAGACGCCGCGCGCCGCGTCCGTCAACTCCTCAAGTTGAACGCGGTCGAGCATCGCCACGATGAGCAGTGCCGCGTCCGCGCCGAACGCCCGCGCCTCCGCCATCTGATAAGGGTCGTACAGGAAGTCCTTGCGGAGGACGGGCGTTCCCCTGGGGCCGACGGCCTCTTTGACGGCGCGCAGGTGGTCGAGCGAGCCTTGGAAGTGATCAACCTCCGTAAGCACGGAGATGGCCGCCGCGCCGTTCTCCGCATACTGGACGGCGAGGCCGACGGGGTCGTAGTTCTCCGCCATCACGCCCCGCGAGGGCGACGCCTTCTTCACTTCTGCGATGAGGCGCACCTTGTCGCCCCAGAGCGCGCCGGAGAAGTTCAGCGGCGCGGACTGCTCCGACGCCATCGCCTCCAACTCCGAGAGCGGGCGCTCGCGCTTGTGGCGCTCTACCTCCACACGCTTGTGCTCGAGGATGCGGTCGAGGATCGTGCCAGTCGTCATTCCAACTCCTTCGTAAGCGCGGCGAGTTGCGCGACCTTAGCGCTCGCCTCCCCGCTGTCCACCGCCTCGCGCGCCCAGGCGAAGCCCCCGCGCCCGGCCGCCGCCGGGGCCGGGCCAACGGGGGGGGGGGGGGCGGGTTG
>JAPPFU010000010.1:0-4030 GCA_028875085.1 Chloroflexota bacterium | reverse complement strand
CCTCCTACCGCGGGGGGTGTGGGGCCACTTGCGGGCCCCCCCCCCCGGGCCCCCCCCCCCCCCGCGCCGGCCCCCCGCCCGCCCGCACGTCCGCCGCGCGGCCCGTCACAACGAGCGCGGCGGCGGCGTTCAGCAGCGTTACGTCCTTCTGCGGCGATTCTTCGCGGGAGAGCGCGGCGTCGAACATCGCCGCGTACTGCTCCGCGCTCCCAGGCTGCAGCGCGGCGAGGGACGCGGGCGCAAGCCCTGCGTCCTCTGGGGCAATCTCGAAGCGGCGCACCTTGCCGCCGTGCGCCTCCCAAACGTGCGTGGGCGCCGTCGTCGTCAGTTCGTCCAAGCCGTCTTCGCTGCGCACGATCCACGCGCGGCGGGAGCCAAGGCCCATCAGCACGTAGGCCATCAGCTCGCCCAGTTCCGGCTGCGGCTTGTGCATCACAACGTTCGGCTGCGCGACGCCGACTACCTGGTAGCGGGGGAAGGCGGGGTTGGTGAGCGGCCCGAGGACGTTGAAGATGGTGCGCACGCCCAATTCGCGGCGGACGGGCGCGGCGTGGCGCGTCGCAGGGTGGAAGGCGGGCGCGAACATGAAGCCGATGCCCACTTCATCGACGCAGCGCCGCACGCTCTCCGGCGACAAGCCTATCTTGATTCCCTTGGCCTCGAGCAGGTCGGCGGAACCGACGAGGCCTGAGGCGGCGCGGTTGTTGTGCTTGGCGACGCGGAGCCCCGCCGCCGCCGCCACGAAGGCCGCCGCCGTCGATATGTTGAACGCGCCCATCCCATCGCCCCCTGTCCCCACGATGTCCACCACGTCGCCGCCCGCGTCTACGCGCAGCGCGTGCTCACGCATAACACGCGCCATGCCGGTAATCTCCGCCACCGATTCGACGTTCATCCGCAGCGCCACCAGGAAGGCGCCTATCTGCGCGGGCGTCGCCTCGCCCGCCATAATCTCCGCCGCCACGTCCGACGCCTCGGCCTCGGTCAGCGTCGCGCCCTCCACCAGCTTGGCGATGGCCTCGCGGATCATGCCGCCCCGCCTCGCGGCGCGTCGAGGAAGTTGCGCAGCAGCGCCTTGCCGCTCTCGGTCATGATGGACTCGGGGTGGAACTGCACGCCCTCCACCGGATGCGCGCGGTGGCGCACGCCCATAATGACGCCGCCGGGCGTGACCGCCGTCACCTCCAGTTCCGAAGGGACGCTGCGCGGAGCGATGGCGAGCGAGTGGTAGCGGATGGCGTCGAGCGGATTCGGCAGCCCGGCGAACACTCCCTTGCCGTCGTGCGACACGGCGCTCATCTTGCCGTGGACGATCTCTCCGGCGCCCGTAACCTCCGCGCCGTAAGCGGCGCCAATGCACTGGTGGCCCAGGCACACGCCGAGCAACGGGATGCGCGGGCCGAACCGCCGAACCGCCTCCACCGACATGCCCGCCTCCGCCGGGGTGCACGGGCCGGGCGAGAGCACGATGCGCTCCGGCGCCATCGCCTCGAGCTCGTCGAGGGTCGCCGCGTCGTTGCGCACCGTGCGCACCTCGGCCCCCAGTTCGCAGAGGTACTGGTAGAGGTTGAAGGTGAAGGAGTCGTAGTTGTCGATGAGCAGGAGCATTGCGTAAGCGCCTAGGAGCGTAGCCGTCTCTATTGTCCGCTAAATCGCCGGCGCGCGCATAGCCCGCCGCGGGGCGGCGGGTAGGCAGAGCGCGGGGGCGATGGTATAAGAGGGGCGTCGGATCCTGACGGTGCGGAGGCAGCAATGACGACGACGGTAGACACGTTGCGGTTGTCGAAGGAGGTGGTGGCGCGCCCCCTCGACCAGTGGCCCACGGTGGCGGTGGAGTTGCTGGGAACGCAGACGCGCCTGATCCAAGGCAAGCAGTACCGCCACCGCGTGATCGAGTGCGGCGACTCGGGAGAGCCGCTGCTGCTGATTCACGGCGTGGGCGGCCACGCGGAGACCTACGCGCGCAACCTGCACAACCTGGCGGCGCATGGGTTCCACGTGTTCGCCATCGACGCGCTCTACCACGGCTTCTCGTCGCACCACCCGTACGACGACGAGAACCGGACGGAGCGCCAGGCGGAGGCGGTGGTCGACCTCATCGACGCGCTGGGGTTCCCCTACGCGCACATCGAGGGGGAGTCGATGGGCGGAGCGATCACCTTCGAGTTCGGGATGAAGTTCCCGGAGCGGGCGGGCAAGCTGGTCATGAATACGGGCATCGGCGCCATCAATTGGAAGAAGAGCGACTTCCCGGAGAATCCCGGCGGCGGGAACACGCTGGCCGAACTCTCGCGCGCGTCGATCCTGACGCCGACCTTCGAGACGGTGCGCAAGCGGATGGAGTGGCTGGTGGCGGAGCCTTCGCGGATGACGGACGAGATGGTGGACATCCGTTTGCGGCTCTACTCCTTCCCCGACGTGTACGAGTCGATCAAGCGGGTGTACCGCGTGGCGGACGACAGCCCGCGGGAGTGGACGCGCGTTCCCAAGTACGAGGAGGAGGACTTGCAGAACTTCAAGCCCGAGGGGTTGGTGTTCTGGACGGAGAAGAATCCGGGGCAAGGCCCGGCCTTCGGGGAGTACGCGGCGAGCAAGCTGCGGGGCGCGAAGTTCTACAACATGCTGGACGCCGCCCACTGGCCGCAGTGGGAGAAGCCGGAAGAGCACGACCAGGTGCTCATCGACTTCATCCTGGGCTAGGCAGCGCGAATGAGCGGCGAGGGGCTCCGCGTGAGCGGGGCCTCTCGCCCTAGCCCGCAGCGCCGCGCCCCAAATCGCAAGGAACGCCCGTGCCCAATCCTCCCTACGCGAGTCTCATCCGCGACATCCCCGACTTCCCGCGACCGGGCATCCTGTTCCGCGACATCACGCCGCTGCTGGGCGATGCGGCGGGGTTTGGGGCGGCGGTGCGCGATCTGGCCGCGCCTTACCGGGGCGGGAGCATCGACAGGGTGGTGGCGATAGAGGCGCGCGGCTATCTGCTCGGGGCGCCCGTCGCGCTGGAGTTGGGCGCGGGCCTCGTCCCCGTCCGCAAGAAGGGCAAGTTGCCTCACGAAGTGCTGCGCGCCGAATACACGCTGGAGTACGGCGAAGAAGCAGTCGAGGTGCACCGCGACGCGCTGCAACCGGGCGAGCGGGCGCTCATCGTTGACGACGTGCTGGCGACGGGCGGGACGATGGCGGCCGCGGCGGCGTTGGTGGAGCGGGCGGGCGCGTCGGTCGCCGGGGCGGCGGTGCTCATCGAACTAACTGGGTTGCGCGGGCGCGACCGCCTCGGCGGGCTGCCTCTGACAGCCGCGATTACGTTGTAGGGGGCGCCGGGCGCCGCGCCTACGCGAACGCGGGCATCACCTCGCGGGCAAAGAGGTCTAGCGATTCGGCGTCGCCGTTGGCGGCGGAGAGGAAGACGGCGTCGCAGCCGAGCGCCTCGAACTCCTTCAGACTAGCGACAGCTTCGTCCGGCGTGCCGATGAGGCTGCGGTAGCCCTGGGGCGAGCGTCCGCCGAGGGCGTCCCACTTGGACTGCGCGGCCTCCGGGGTTGCGGCGAGGCAGAGGCGCTCGAGCTTGGTCACCTCGATGTCGGCGATGGTGCGTCCCGTGCGATCGAGGTGGCTTTGCAGGACGCCGACCTTGTGCTGAAAGACGTCGGGAGGCGCGGCCATCAGGTTGCACATCTCGGCGTGCTCGGCGGCGATGCGTAGGGTTACGCGCTCGCCGATGCCGCCGACGAGGATGCGGGGGCGCGGGCGCTGGATGGGTTTGGGCTCGAGGATGGCGTCGCGGGCGACGAAGTGTTTGCCCTCGTAGGTGGCGCGGTCGTCGGCCCACATCGCCTTGACCAGCTGCACGGCATCGCGGAGCTGGCCGAGGCGGACGCCGACGCGTGGGAAATCGTAGCCGTAGGCGTTGTACTCGTCCTCGTACCAGCCGCCGCCGATGCCGAGGATGGCACGTCCGCCGCTGATGATGTCGAGGGTGGCGGCCATCTTGGCGAGGAGGGCGGGGTTGCGGTAGCCGACGGCGGAGACC
>JAPPFU010000180.1 GCA_028875085.1 Chloroflexota bacterium | reverse complement strand
CGACATGATCGGCGTCTGCATGACGGCGGCCACGGTAACGGTGCCGCCGACATTCGGCGCGAAGCCGCGCCTGGGTACGAATCCCATCGCCGTCGCCGCGCCCGCCCGCAACGAGGCGCCCTTCGTGTTCGACGCGGCGACGAGCACCATCGCCATCAACAAGTTCCGCAACGCTAAGCGCCTCCAGGCCGAGATCCCGCCCGGCATGCTCGCGACTATCGATGGTACGCCCGTTATGGAGCCGTCCCTGGTACCCGACTTCTACCTGCCGCTGCCTTTGGGCAGCACACGGGAGATGGGCTCCCACAAGGGCTACGGCCTCGCCGCAGTGGTGGAAGTGCTGTGCGCCGTGCTGTCGGGCGCGGGCTTCGTCTATCGCGACGGTCCCTACCACCACATGGTGGCGGCCTACGCCATCGACGCCTTCACCGACGTGGACGGCTTCAAGGACACGATGGACGAATTCCTGCGGACGCTCCGCGACACGCCGCCCGCGCCGGGGCAGGAGCGGGTGCTGTATCCCGGCCTGTACGAGGCGGAGGAGGCGGTGGAGCGCGCCGAGCACGGCATCCCGCTGCACTACGAGGCGGTGGAGTACATCCGCACGATGTGCGCGGAGTGGGGGCTGCCCTGCAAGTTGTGAAGCGGTGGGCGGCAGGCGGTGCCGTTCTGCTCTTGCTGCTCGCCGCCGCTCTCCTCGCCGCGTGTTCCTCATCCGACCGCGCCGACGCCCCGACATCCGGCGCCCAGGCCGTTGCGACGGGCGCGGAGCTCTTCGCCGCGAACTGCGCTGTCTGCCACGGCGTCGGCGGCGAAGGCCAGCCGAATTGGCACATCCGGAAGCCCGACGGCACGCTGCCCGCACCCCCACTGAACGGCGATGGGCATACGTGGCACCACTCCGACGGCCTCCTCTACACCATCGTCAGCCAGGGCGGAAAGATACTGGAAAGCCCCGATGACCCGACCTTCAAGAGCGGGATGCCCGCGTTCGGCGACCGCCTCAGCCGCGACGAGATAGTCGCCGTGCTCACCTACGCCAAGAGCCTGTGGGGAGACAAGACCAAGCGCGGGGTATCTATCAGCGAATCGCAAGCCGCGCTCAGCGAGCGGGAGCCGTTCCCGCCGGGGCCATCGCGCAATTAGCTTGTCGCGGTACGCGGGCGGATAGAGCTGAAAGCGAGCCTAGCGCTCGTTCGCCAGCTGGAGTATCGCGTTCAGCAGCACGTTGCAGCCGGCGGCGGCGTCCTCCTGTGTGGCGCTCTCCGTCTCGTTATGGGAGATGCCGTCGGCGCATGGGATGAAGATCATCGCGGCGGGCGCGATAGTAGCGATGCTACAAGCGTCGTGTCCCGCGCCGGAAACGACGGGCATCGCGCCGTAGCCCAGCGCCTCGGCTTGGGCGGCGATGGCCGCCTTGGTCCGCTCGTCGAAGTGGAGCGCGGGTGCCGTCCAAACCTCGTCCACTACCAACTCGAGGCCAGTCTCGTGGGCGATGCCGGCGGCGTATTCGCGCATCTCCGCCACCATGTCCGCGAGCACCGCCTCGTCCTGGTGGCGCAAGTCGATGGTGAAGAAGACACGTCCCGGGATGGTGTTCCGCGAGTTCGGGTGCACCTGCATCATCCCCACCGTAGACCTGCCGTTCGGGACGCTCACACCGATGCGGTTCACCTCCGCCACGATGCGCGACGCCCCGAGCAGCGCGTCGCGGCGGCGCTCCATCGGTGTCGTTCCCGCGTGCGCGTCTTGGCCGGTCACCGTAACTTCGAACCACCGCCGCGCCTGCGCGCCTGAGACGACGCCGATGGTCTTGCCGTTGGCCTCGAGGATCGGCCCCTGCTCGATGTGCACTTCGATGAACGCGCCGAACTCGTGGTCACCCACTTCGCGTTCGCCTTCGTAGCCAATCGAGCGCAGCGCCTCGCCGACAGTTACGCCGTCCGGGTCCTGGCGGCTCATGGCGAACTCGAGGTCGTGCTCGCCTGCGAACACCCCCGAGCCGAGCGTCGCCGGGGCGAAGCGAGCGCCTTCCTCGTTCGTCCATACCGTAATCTCGATGGGGCGCAGCGTCTCCAGCTGATGATCAGCCAGCGTCCGCAGCACCTCCACGCCGCATACCACGCCCAGCGGGCCGTCGAACTTGCCGCCCGTCGGCTGCGTGTCTACGTGGCTGCCCGTGGCGATGGGCGCGAGCGAGTCGTCCTTGCCGGGGCGGCGCGCGAAGATGTTGCCGATGCGGTCGACGGTTACCTCGCACCCCGCCTCGCGGCACCACCGAATCACCAGATCGCGCGCTTGGCGGTCGAGGTCGGTCAGGGCGAGGCGGTTGTTGCCGCCGAGGGGCGTCTCGCCGATCTTGCCCAACTCCATCAGCGCGTCCCACAGGCGTTGGGCGTTGATGCGCAGCGGCTCCATAGCGTGCGGAGTATACACGCGCCGGGGCTTTGGCCTACTGCCGCGCCCGTGCTAACCTCTCCCCCGCCGACGTTCTCCGCTATGTCCGACGCGCCGCTCCACTACCGCACCATCGCCGAGTTGGCCCGCGCCATCCTCGACCACTCCGTCTCGCCCGTGGAGTTGACGCGCGCCTACCACGAGCGCATCGAGCGGCTGAACCCCGACCTCAACGCCTTCATCGCCGTAACCGCAGACGCCGCCCTGGCGCAGGCGCGCGAGGCGGAGGCGGAGATGTCCTACGGCACGCTGCGCGGCCCGCTCCACGGCATCCCGCTGGCGCTCAAGGACATCATCGACGCGGAGGGCGTGGTTACGACGTGCGGCGCGTCGTTCCTGGGAGAGAACGTAGCGGAGCGGGATGCGGCGGTTTGGGCCAACCTGCGCGAGGCGGGCGCGGTGCTGCTGGGCAAGACGCACCTGCTCGAGTTCGCTATGGGCGGCACGGACAAGAACGAGACCTTCGGCTACTGCGCCAATCCGTGGGCGCCCGGCCACTTCAGCGGGGGCAGCAGCACCGGGTCGGGCGCGGCGGTGGCGGCGGGACTATGCGCGGGCGCGCTCGGCACCGATACGGGCGGCTCCGTCCGTCAACCCGCCTCCTACTGCAACCTCGTCGGCATCAAGCCCACGCCCGGCCTCCTGCCGCTTGAGGGCGTGTTCCCCCTCTCCCCTACGCTTGACACCGTCGGCCCTATGACGCGCACGGCGGAAGACAACGCGCTGATGCTGGACGCCATCTTGGGCGGGAGCGCCTTCGCCTCGGCGCTGCGCGGCGCTACGCTTACGGGCAAGCGCGTCGGCGTGCCGTGGCGCTGGACGGCGGAGCAGACGACGCCGGAAGTGGCGGCGGCCATCGAGGAGGCGGCGGAGACCTTCTCTGCCGCGGGCGCGGAGGTGGCGGAGGTAGACCTGCACTTCGGTCACATCGCGCGCCCTTACGGCGCGATCGCCTTCCACGAGGGGATGCTCACCCACCGCGCGCAAGGCTGGTATCCCGACAAGCCCTACGGCCCCAACCCGCGCAAGCGCCTTGACGACGGCGCCGCCACTACCCCCGCCGAGTACGCCGCCGCCCTCGAGACCGCCGCCGAACTGCGGCGCGAGGCCGATGCGGCGGCGCAGGGGTTCGACGCGCTGCTGCTGCCCACGCAGCCGATGACTGCGCCCGCATTCGGCCAGGAAGAAGTGGTGCTCGGCGGCAAGCCGGTGAACGCCGCCGCCGCTCGCGGCCTCTTCAATATGGCGTGGAACGTCATCGGCTGGGCTGCCATCTCCACCCCTGGCGGCTTCTCCGGCCACGGCCAGCCCATCGGCATCCAGTTGGCGGGCACGCCGGGCAGCGACGCCGCGCTGCTCGCCCTGGCCCACGCCTACCAGCAAGTAACCGACTGGCACACGCGCCGCCCGCCAAGCGAGTGAGCCCGGTCCGCCGTCTCTTCGTGAAATCCGCCGCCGTCCGGGTCGCCTGCCTTCTCCTCGTCCTCTTCCTCACGGCGGCGTGCGGCGAGACCGCCGTCCCTACGCCGCCGCCGGCTCCGCCCGACCGCGCCGCGCCTCCGGGCCCTGTCTACGCGGTCTACTACGAGCCTCCGCTCCAATGGGCCGCGCTGATATTCACCGAGCACGCGCGGACAGCGCCCGGCCGCCCCAACGTGCAGGCCGTCGCCTCCTCGCCTGCCGCCGCCTTCTACCGTGCGGCGCCGGAGCGCTACGGCTACGCCTTCTTCCACTTGACGGAAGAGGAGGCGGCGCTGGACTTCGACGGCGAAACGCTATCCGGCGCTCCGCTGATGGAGCCCCGCCCCGCCGCCCTCTTCGCCCCCTTCCCCGCCGCGTGCGTTACTTTCTGGACGCGCGACGAGTCGATCCGAACGGTGTACGACCTGGCGGGCAAGCGCGTATTCCTCGGCGCGCCTGGCAGTGCATGGCGCGCTAAGGGCGAGTTGGCGCTCCAGGCCGCCGGGGTGCGGGAGCAAGTGGAGGAGGAGCGCGGCACGAACGAGGGCTTGCAGTGGCTGTTCGACGGCGAGGTGGACGCGTCTGTCGGCGGCGTGCTGTTCCAGCGCATCACGACGACGGAGGTTGCGCTGCTTGCCGTAACCCTTCAAGCCATGCCCGACGAGGCGAACCTCTACGGCGTGAGCATCCCGGAGGCCGTCGTGCGCGAGGCGGCGGCGCTGCAGCCCGCGTGGGCGGAGGCGGGACTCGTGCAGGCCGTCGCGCTGCCCGCGGACGCTGTACGCGAGTACGTCCGCGCCGACTACGACCTCTTCCCTGGTGGCGCGGCCTGCATCAGCGGCGGTTCCGTCGTCTACGCCGCAAGCCCGAATGCGGACGCCGAAGTGGTGTACGCTGCGGTGCGGGGCGTGCTCGACGACCGCGCCGTCCTCGGCGCCACGCTGCCCTTCGCCAACTGGGCGCAGCCGGAGCGAATAGGCCACGCGTGGCTGCGCCAAGACGCCTATCATCCCGCCGCTCGCCGCGCCTACGAAGAGACCGGCCTCACCTACGGCGTGGAGGGCATCCGCGAGTGGGAGGCGGCGCAGGCGCGTTAGTCTTCGCGAAGGGCGGCGCGCGCCGCGACCAAGCGCACGACGACGATGGCGTTCGTCAGCGCCGCCAGGACGAGCAGCGTCGCCGTACCCGCGATTGGCTCCCACTGCCCCGCGATTGCGCCGATCATCACCACCAGCAACCGCACGTCGCGCGAGGCGAGCGACGAAAGGCCGCGATCGAACATCGTCCGCCTCGAGTCCTCGATGCGCGCGCGGGTGTAGGTTACGACGAAGCTGCCCGACAGCGCCGCGAACCCCGCCGCCCACGGCAACAGGCCGTCCGACGCGCTCGCCGCCCAGATGGTCAGCCCCAGCAGGATGATTGCGTCGGTGTAGCGGTCGAGCACCGCGTCGAGAAACCCGCCGAAGCGCGACGCCTCATTCTTGACGCGCGCCAGGTCGCCGTCCACGCCGTCCACGATGGAGCACGCCTGCGCCAATAATCCTGCCCAGATTGGCGCTCCCGCCGCGAACAGGTAAAGCACGCCCCCGGCCATCAGGAAGCTCACCGCCGAGACCTGGTTGGGTGTGGCGGGCGTCTTGGCCAGCGCGCGCGCGATAGGGCGCGAGAAGCGCCGGTTGAGGTGGCGGGAGACGAATCCGTCGTAGACGCCGGTCGAACTGCCGCTACTGGGCGGCGACGCTACGGTAGTCCTCCAGCGTGTCGATGTCGCTCCAGAACAGCCCGGCCACATCGTGCGTGCCGACCATCAGGTCGTCCGCCAGGTTCTGCATCACCTCGTTCAACTCCAACTCGAGGCCGCGTTCGCGCCGGAGATTGCGGATAGTCTGAAACACGCTTGCGGGGAAGCGGAACACGCCGATGTCCACCGCGTTCCATTGCTTCAGATGCTTGCCGATGCGCCGGATCCGCCCTTGCCCATCGCGCAGCACGCGCGTCGCGTCGTTCACCTGGCTGTCCAACGTCGGTTGGGTGTCCACCGCCAGCACCGGGCCGTCGAAGGGATTCTCCGCCAGGGCGGGCGCCACCCCCGGCTCGATGATGTGGTCGCCCATGCTCAAGATGAAGGGCGAGTCGCCGACGTAGGCCTCGGCGGCGGCGAGCGATATGGCGTTGCCCCCGTTGAAATGCGGGTTGTGGACGAATTCGGCGGTCATCCACGGCGGCAGCAGCTTGCGCACGCCCTCGATCACTTGCCGCGAGCGATATCCCACGACGATGACCACTTCGCGGATGCCCGCGGCGGACATGGATTGCAATGGATACGAGATCAAAGGGCTGTCCCACATAGGCAGCAGCACCTTGGGCGAGGTGAACGTCAACGGCTGTAGCCGCCCGCCATCGCCGGCGGCGATGATGACACCCTTCATGGCCTCTCCTCCGTGTGAGTTTGAACGGGGCCGGACGTGGCCCCGTCCCGCGCCAACTCGCAAACGTGGCCGAAGCGGGTCGAGAGTATCGCGGGACTATATCGGCGGATAGAGAGGCGGTCAAATGGCGGCTGACGCCCGCCGCCGCGCCCGCTACAGCCCGGCGGCGTAGGCGGAGTGGAACGTGTCGGCGCCCGCGCGCAGGCCCTGGGCGTCGCGCTGAATCACCAACGGACTGGCGAAGG
>JAPPFU010000156.1 GCA_028875085.1 Chloroflexota bacterium | reverse complement strand
ACCTCACCGCTCAGGCGCGGCACGTGGGCGGCGCCGAGTTCGAATACTTCGACCGGTGGGCCGAGCGCCTGACCAACGAGGTGAACGCCGACGCCCTCGCCGCGCATATGGTCTCGCGCTCCCTGGCGGGGCGTCCCTCGCTGGTGAAGGCGCTGCGCGAGTGGGCGCGCTCGCCCCAGCGCTTGCGCCGCCGCGCGGCGGCGATGGCTTTCACGCCGCTGGTGCGCGAGGGGCGTTTCCTGACCGACGCCCTCAGCGTGGCGGAGTTGCTGATGGAGGACGCGGACGAGGTTGTGCGGCAGGGCGTGGCAGCGCTCCTCGTAGACGCGAGCCGCCTCCAGGCTGAGCGGGTGGCAGAGTTCCTGGAGGAGTGGCGGGAGCGCAGCCCGGAAGCGCTGTTGCGCGCGGCGGCGGCCAAGCTTCGCCCCGACCAGCGTGCGCGGGTGCTCGGCGAGTGAGCATCGGGGCGCCCGCCCGCGCCCGAGGCGGCTTGGGGCGGCGCGCCGGTCGCGGCCTGCTCCTCGCGCTGCTGGTGGGCTTCGTCGCGACGGTCGTCTCGCTTGCTCCAGCGCTGTTCATCCAGTCGGTGTTCGTGGGGGAGTCCCAGCGTTGCGAGGAGTTGCGCCAGCGCGAGCAGGCCGCCCTGGGCGAGGTGGAGACGACCTGCGCAGACGACCTCCAAGAGACGCCGACGTGGTTGCCCGGTGTCATCATCGCCGCCGGGGCGGCCCTGGGCGCCGCGGGTGGGTTCGCCTACGGCTTCCTCGATCCGGCGCGCCCTCGCCGCCGCGACGAGCTGCCCTGGCTCCCCTTCTGACCCATGCCCCGTCCGCGAACCTCGTTGCCGAAACCCGTAGGCAGCCCCTGTCCCCTTTGCTACTTTGCCTCGGCGTCGTCTGTCCGCCTGGAGGCGGTTTAGCCGCGCGCGCACCGCAACCCTATGCTCCAACAAGCCGCACCCTCCGCCGCACCGGCCCTCCTCGGACGGGCGCTCGCCATCGTGGGCGCGGTCTTCCTACTGCCGCTGCTCGCCCTCATCGCGGTGGGCTGTGGCGTCCTCGACGACGACCCCTTCATCACCTTTAGCGCAGGTCAGGCGGGCGCGCGCGACATCTACGTCGTCCGCGCCGACGGCTCGGGCCTTCAGGCTGCCGTCTTCCATCCCGCCGACGACTTCGCGCCCGTCTGGTCGCCCGACCGCACCCGCATCGCCTACCTCTCCGACCGCGAAGGCAACGTCGAGGTCTACGTCACCTCTTCCCTCACCGAGCCCGCCAACCCCACCTCCTCTATGCGCGTCACGCACACCGGCGTGGACGAGTCGCACGTTCGCTGGTCACCGGACGGCCGCCGCCTCCTCTACGTATCGCCTGAGGGCGACGGCACGCCCCGGGTCTACTGGGTAGACCTCGCCAACCTGCGTCCGAACCGCCTGCTCTTCGGCCCCATCGGCGAGCAAGACCCCGCATGGTCGCCCGACGGCAAGTGGGTCGCCTTCTCCGTGCTAGACGAGGACGGCGAATCTATGGGCATCATCCTGCGCAACCCCGACGGGGTGAACTCCGTCCAGGTTACCCACACCGCCGACTACGCTCCCGCCTGGTCGCCTGACAGCAAGCGCCTGGCGTTCGTCTCCACCCGCCGCGGCAACCAGGACGTCTACGTCGCCGATGTGCGCGACGACGGCAGCATCAGCCAGCAGGTGAACCTCACCCCCAACCCCGCCGACGATTGGGGTCCCGTCTGGGACCCAGGATCCGGACGCCTCCTCTTCTTCTCCAACCGCGCCGGCCCCGCCAACATCATGGCCGTCGAGGCCGACGGTTCCGGCCTCGTGCCCTTGACCGCGAACGACGCCCGGCAAACCGCCATCGCCTTCGGCCCTGACGGCATGCTGGTCTTCGCCTCCGTCTTCTCCGGGCGCTCCGACATCTTCCTGATGGACGAGGACGGCGCCAACCAGCGCCTCCTCAACGTCCTCAACCTTCCCGGCTTCCACCCCGACTGGTAGCCCCGCCGGCCCTGCGGACGCGGCTTAGCCCTGCGCCGGAGCGACGCGCACTCGCTGCGCCACCTCGATGCCGATCGACACCCGCCGTCCGTCAACGTCCAAATCGATGACGCCCCGGTAGGGTGCGTTGTCCGCGACGGTTACCGCCTGGCCGGGCAGGACGCCATTGTCCACCATGTACTTCAGCAGCGGGTAGTCCTCGTCCGGTATCTGGCGTATCTCGCAGCGCTCGCCGACCGCCGTCTCGCTGAGCTTGACCGCTCCGGGCATCTCCTTGCGCAGATGGGGCTCGTCCTCGCGATAGATGGGCCTGCCGTAGGGGCACCGGTCGGGATAGCCCAACTTCTCCTCTATCTTGGCCAGCAGAGCGGGCGAGATGGCGTGCTCCAACCGGTGCGCCTCCCCTTCCGCCCTGTCGATCGGCACGTCGAGGATGTCCACCACTAACCGCTCCGCCAGGCGGTGGCGGCGCACTACGTCCCGCGCCAGCCGTTCCCCCGTCGGCGTGAGCACGATCTCCTTGCCTCTGTTCACTTGCAGCAGCCCGTCCCGGGCCATCCGCCGCACCATCCCCGAGACCGAGGGCATCGTCGCGCCGACGCCCTCCTCCGCGGGGATGCGCCGCAGGTAGGACGCCAACTGGCTCACGTGCGGCGCCACTCCGTCCTCATGCAGGATCGCGAGCGACAGCAGATAGTTCTCCGCCACGTCGGACACGCGGCCGCCCGCGCGCCTGCTCCCCGCTCTGCGATTCGCTTGCTGCTCCGTCATTGCCCGCCTCCGCGCCCCATTATCCCATACCGCCCAGCCGCCGTGGCGCCCAACCCCATCGTTGCGTGGCCGGGTTACGCGGCGCCCTCCGCTATACTCGCAACATGCCCGCGCTCTACGGCCCCAGCCGCCTCGCCACGTCAGGGCGCGCCGACTCAGTGCTGGTGATGCTGCACGGCGTCGGCTCCAACGGCGACGACCTGATGGGACTTGCACCACTGCTGGCGGACGGCCTGCCCAACACCGCCTTTCACGCGCCCGACGCGCCGCACGAGTTCGAAGAGGGGATGACCGGCTATCAGTGGTACTCGCGCCGCTCCCTCGACTCGCGCGTCTCGGGCGTCATCGCCGCGGCGCCCATCCTCGACCGCTACGTGGACGAACTGGCGGAGGGCTACGGCCTCCCGCCCTCCCGCTGCGCGCTGCTTGGCTTCTCGCAGGGGTGCATCGTCGCTCTGCACGCCGCGCCGCGCCGCGCTGAGACGGTTGCTGGCGTCGTCGGCCTGAGCGGCGCTCTCATCACGGGCGACGCGCTGCCCGAGGAGGTTGTCAGCCATCCGCCCGTGCTGCTCGTCCACGGCGAGGAGGACGTAGTGCTGCCCGCCGAGGGCACGCGCCGCGCCGGGGAGGCGCTGGGAGCCCTCGGCATCCCGGTCGAGACGCACGTCCTGCCCAACCTCGGCCATGCCGTCGATCGGCGCGTAGTGGATCTCACGCTCCTCTTCTTGCAGCGCGTCCTCGCCTAGCAGAACTACTGCCATCCGCCCGTTGACCATGCGGCGGCGCCTCGCGCACGCTTGCGCCAACCCCTTTCACTTGGAGTTGCACCGTGCTTACCAAGGTCAACACCTGCGCCGTCGTGGGTCTCGACGGCGCCATCGTCGACGTGGAGGTGGACATCTCGCCAGGCTTGCCGGCCTTCACCGTCGTCGGCCTGCCCGACGCCGCCGTCCAGGAATCGCGCGAGCGCGTCCGCGCCGCCATTCGCAATTCCGGCTGCGAGTTTCCGATGCAGCGCATCACTGTCAACCTCGCCCCCGCCGACCTGCGGAAGGAGGGGCCTGCCTACGACCTGCCCATCGCCGTCGGCATCCTCGCCAGCAGCGGCCAGATCGAGAGCAATCTCGGCGGCGCGGTGCTGCTGGGCGAGCTGTCGCTGGAGGGCCAGTTGCGCCACACAGACGGCGTGCTGCCGATGGTCGGCACTGCACGGGACGCGGGCTACCGCAGCGCCGTCGTCCCTCGCGTCAATGCGCCGGAGGCCGCCCTCGTCCAGGGAGTCGGCGTGCTCGCCGCCGATTCCCTCCGCGACCTCGTCGGACGCCTGCGCAACGGCGAAGCCATCGGCGGCTACGAGGCGCCCCAGGCGCGTGCCGCCGCGCCGCCCGAATCGGTCGAGGCGGCGGTCGACCTGGCCGACATCCGCGGCCAGGAACACGCGAAGCGGGCCATCGAGGTGGCGGCCGCGGGCGCACACAACGTGCTGATGAGCGGCCCTCCCGGCTCCGGCAAGACGCTCCTGGCGCGCGCCCTCCCCTCCGTGCTTCCGCCGATGGAGGCGGAGGAGGCGCTCCAAGCCAGTCGCATCTACAGCATCGCCGGGCTGCTGCCGGGCGACGCGCCGCTCATCGTCCGTCGCCCTTTCCGTGCACCGCACCACACTATCTCCAACGCCGGCCTGGTCGGCGGCGGGCGGATGCCGAAGCCAGGCGAGGTATCGCTGGCGCATCGGGGCGTCCTCTTCCTCGACGAGCTGCCCGAGTTCGGCCACGCCGTTCTCGAGGTGCTGCGCCAGCCGATGGAGGACAAGATCGTCACCATCAGCCGCGCGCAGGGAACAGTCACCTACCCCGCCAACTTCATGCTCATCGGGGCGATGAACCCCTGCCACTGCGGCAACCTTGGCGACCCCCACAAGCAGTGCGCGTGCTCCGCCTCTATGGTCTCCCGCTACCAGAAGCGCATCTCCGGCCCGCTCCTCGACCGGATGGACATCTCCGTCGAAGTTCCCCGTGTCCAGTACGACAAGCTCGCCGGCGCGCCTACCGGCGACACGTCCGCCGTCGTACGCGAACGCGTCGTCGCCGCCCGCGAGCGCCAGTCCGCCCGCTTCGAAGGCACGCCGCACCACGCCAACGCCGACATGGGCCCCGCCGAGGTCTGGGAGTGGTGCAAGCTGGACGCCGCCGCAAGCGGCCTCGCCAAAGCCGCGATGGAGCGCATGCACCTCTCCGCCCGCGCCTTCCACCGCACGCTCAAGCTGGCCCGCACCATCGCGGACCTCGCCGACACAGACGAGATCGGCGCGCCCCACCTGGCCGAGGCCATCCAATACCGCCAGCGCGCCGAGGAGTAGGGCCTGCCTGCTAGAATCGCGCCTTACCCCAAGGCGTGGAGCAGTTCGTGAAGGTATCCGTGTGCGTGAAGTGGGTGCCCGTCGTCGCCCGCATGAAGTTCGATCTCGAGACCAAGACAATCGTCCGCGAAGGCGTTCCCAGCGAGCTCAACGCCTACGACCAACTCGCCGTCCAGTGGGCGGTCGATCACAAGACGGAGTACGGCCTTGAGACGCACGTCTACACGATGGGGCCGCCGCCCGCACGCCAGGGCCTTGTCCAGTGCCTGGCGATGGGCGCCGACGAGGCTCACCACATCGTCGATCCCGCCCTCGCCGGGTCGGACACGCTCGCCACAGCACGCGCCCTGAGCCTCGCGCTCGCCAAAGGCAACTACGACCTGCTGCTCTTCGGCGCGCACAGCGTCGACGCCGAGACGGGGCAGGTCGGCCCCGAAGTGGCGGAGATGCTCGGCCTGCCCCAGGTCACCGGAGCGCATAGCATCGAAGTTCTCGCGCCGGACAGGGTGCGCGTCGAGCGCGAGGTGGAGGACGGCGTCGAGGTGATCGAGTGCCGGCTGCCCGCCGTCATCTCGGTCGTGGAGGGCATCGCGCCGGAGGCTTTCCCTGGGCGCGAGGAGACGCTCGCCGCGCAAGAGCGCCCCATCGACGAGATCGCCGCCGCTGACCTCTCCGACGACCTGTCCATCTTCGGCGCATCCGGCTCTCCCACATGGGTCGCCGACATCCAGTTCATCGAGTCGAATCGCGAGCAGCGCGTCATCGCCGCCGACGTTCCGCCCGCCGACGCCGCCCGCGAGGTCGCCGGCTACCTCCGCGAAAAAGGCCTGCTCGACCCCGCCGTCCGTGAGCAGCGCCGCGCCTCGGCGCCCGCCGCGCCGGATATGCTGCGCCCGGCGCAAGGCCCCGCCGTGTGGGTGCTCGCCGACCACGGCGCGGACGGCCTACGCTCCGTAACCCGTGAGCTGCTCGGCGCTGCGGGGGGCGTGGCGGACGTTATCGGCGGCTACGTCGTGGGCGTGTTGATGGGTGGCCCCGACGCGGAGCGCCACGCCGCCGAGGTAGGGCACAGCGGCGCAGACGCGGTGGCGGCGGCGCTAGACGACGCACTGGCCGACTACACCACCGACGCCTACGCAAGCACGCTCGCCCGCGCGATGGACGAGCAGCGCCCCTATGCCGTGCTGCTGCCGTCCACTGTCAACGGACGCGACCTGGCCGCCCGCGTCGCCGCCAAGCTCGGACTTGGCTTGACCGGCGATTGCGTGGGGCTGGAGGTGGACGGCGAGGGACGCCTCGTGCAGCTCAAGCCCGCCTTCGGGGGCAACATCGTCGCGCCCATCCTCTCCCGCACCACGCCCTACATGGCCACGGTGCGCCCCGGCATCCTCGCGCCTTTGCGCCCCAACGACAGCCGCGCCGTGGAGGTGGTCCGCCGGCCCATAGTTGCGCCCGACGA
>JAPPFU010000174.1 GCA_028875085.1 Chloroflexota bacterium | reverse complement strand
GCCGGGGGTTATCTCGTTGCGGAAGGACTTGCCGATCTGCGCGATGCCGAACGGCGGCTTCATCCGCGTCGCATTCAGCACGTTGTCGAAGTTGATGAAGATGCCCTGCGCCGTCTCCGGACGCAGCCACGCCTGGCTCGCCTCGTCCTCCACCGGCCCCACGAACGTCTTGAACATCAGGTTGAACATCCGCGGCTCCGACAGCGCCGCGCCGTCGTCCGGGCAGCGCTCCGGGTCGTCCAGATGGTCGGCGCGGTAGCGCTTACGGCACTCCGGGCACTCGACCAGCGGGTCGGCGAAGCCCGCCGCGTGACCGCTCGCCTCCCACACTTTCGGATGCTGCAGGATGGCGCTGTCGAGGCCCACCACGTCGTCCCGCTCCGTAACCATCGTGCGCCACCACGCGTCCTTCACGTTACGCTTCAGCTCCGCGCCCAGCGGCCCGTAGTCCCACGTGGAGCCGATGCCCCCGTAGATCTCGCTAGCGGGAAAGACGAAGCCGCGCCGCTTGGCCAGCGACACGATCTTGGCCATATCGACGCGTTCGAGGCGGGCAGGGGAATCGGCCACGGCGGCCTCCTTCGGCGGGTTCGCTGCCTGGCGGCGCGCAGCGTGCGCAGAGTATAGACTAGCGGCGCACACCACCGAACGGAGGCGGACGAATGCCCCAGGGCTACGCGAACCCCGGCCTGCTGGTCGAGACCGACTGGCTGGCCGAACGCCTCGGCGACCCTAACCTGCGCCTCGTCGACTCGGGCGTCCGCACCGGCGAGCCGCCCCGCGCCGAGCGCATCCCCGGCGCCGTCAGCCCGCCGCACCACTACATCAAGAGCGCCGACGACTCCCGCTTCGTCGCCGGCCCGGACGAGGCGAAGGCGATCTTCGAGGCGCTCGGCATCGGCGACGACACCCCGGTCGTCGCCTACGACAGCGCTCGCTCCCTTAACGCCGCCCGCCTCTGGTGGGTGCTGCGCTACTACGGCCACCACAACGTCCGCGTCCTCAACGGCGGCTTCGACAAGTGGGCCGCCGAGGGCCGCCCCGTAACCACCGACAGGCCCGCCGCCGTCCCGCCTGCCTCCTTCACGTCCGCCGTCAACGCCGCCGTCCTCTCCACTGCCGACAGCCTCATGGCCGCCGTCGGCGACCCCTCCGCCGCCATCTGGGACACGCGCTCGGAGGCCGAGTTCACGGGCGAGAACGACCGCGGCAACACGCGCGCCGGCCACGTCCCCGGCGCCGCCTTCCTCGAGTGGTCGGACGTGATGGCAGAGGACGGGACGTTCGCGCCGGCGGAGTGCATGCGCGAGACGCTCGAGCGCATCGGCATCACGCCGGACAAGACGGTGCACACCTACTGACAGGGCGGCATCCGTGCGGCGCACGGCGCGTTCGTCCTCGCCCTGCTCGGCTACGAGCGGGTCTGCATGTACGACGCCTCCATGGCCGAGTGGGCCAACCGCGACGACACCCCCCTCGCCCTGCCGTAGGGGCCGCCCGCAAGAAGCCCCCGCACTGTGACGGGGGCCTCCGGATGCGTTGCGGTCTGTCGCCTTGCGCGGGGCTAGGCGCTCGGGTCGGGCACCTTGCGCAGGTAGGGCTTCACCGTCTCCCAGCCGCCCGGGAAGAGTTCCTTGGCGTCCTCGTTGTTGACAGCGGGGACGATGATGACATCGTCGCCCTTCTGCCAGCTGGCGGGCGTGGCCACCTTGGAGTTGGCGGTCAGTTGGACGGAGTCGATGACGCGGAGCAACTCCTCGAAGTTGCGCCCCGAGCTCATCGGGTAGGTGAGCGTCATCTTCACCTTCTTGTCCGGGCCGATGAGGAACACCGACCGCACCGTCGCGTTGTCCGCCGCCGTCCGCCCCTGCGCCGAGTCGCCCGCGTCGCCCGGCAGCATGTCGTACATCTTGGCCACCTCGAGGCGGTCGTCGGCGATGAGGGGGTAGTCGAGCGGGCGCCCCGCCAGCTCCTCGATGTCGCTCGCCCAGCGCTGGTGGTCGTCCACGCTGTCCACGCTGAGGCCGATCACCTTGCAGTTGCGCTTGGCGAACTCGTCGCTGAGGTTTGCCACGTAGGCGAGTTCGGTCGCGCAGACGGGCGTGAAGTCCTTGGGATGCGAGAACAGCATCGCGTACCCCTCGCCGATCCACTCGTGGAAGTTGATCTGCCCCTGCGACGTGTCCGCCGTAAAGTCGGGCGCCGTGTCGTTGATGCGCACTGCCATATGGCCGCCTCCTTGCGATTGCGTGCTTTTCCCACAGCCTACCAGAACCCGCGCCTCTTCACACGGGGAGCGCCGAGGGACAGCCGCCCCTCGGCTGGGGGCGTGGGGGCATCCCCCACCCCCTCCCGTCATTCCCGCGACAGCGGGAATCTCGCTTCGATTCGGGCGGGGGGCGGGGAAACGGACAGCGCGGCGGCGGCGAGCGCGCGATGCTCCCTGCGCCACGCCACGCACGCCGCTATCCCATCCTCCAACGGCGTGATCGGCGCCCAATCCAGCAACTCCCGCGCTTTGGACACGTCCGCCCACGTCGCGGGCGCGTCGGCGGCCTGCGCCTCGCGGCGCTCCACGACGGCCGCCTTGCCCGTCGCCCGCTCGATAAGCGCGATGAGGTCGAGCATCGACACGGGCCGCGCCCCGCCGACGTTGACCACCTCGCAACCCAGCGGACGCAGCGCCGACAGCGTCGCCCGCGCAACGTCGTCCACGTGGGTGAAGTCGCGCTCCTGCCTCCCGTCGCCGAACAGCACAACCGGCCGCCCCTCCTCGATCCAGTGGACGAAACGGAACACCGCCATATCGGGGCGCCCCGCAGGGCCGTACACCGTGAAGTAGCGCAGGATGGACGCGTCGATTCCGTAGAGATGGTGATAGGCGGCGCAGTACGCCTCCGCCGCCAGCTTGGACGCGGCGTAGGGCGAGCGCGGGTCGGGCGGCGTCTCCTCCGTGAAGGGGCGCGCCGCGCCGCCGTAGACGCTGGAGGTGGAAGCCTGCACGAACTTGGGCACGCCCGCCTCGCGGCAGAACTCCAGCAGATTGAGCGCGCCCAGCGCGTTCGCCTCGACGCTGCTCCACGGGTCGCGCCGGCTGTCGCGCACCCCCGCCCGCGCCGCGAGGTTGACCACCGTGTCGAACCTACCATGCGGCGCAAGCGCGGCGCCGAGCGCCCTGTCCGCAACGTCGGCGCGGACGAACGCGAAGCGCGGCAAGGGCGCGAGCCGGTCAAGCCGCCATTGCTTGAGCGCCGGGGCGTAAGCGTCGTTCAGGTTGTCGACGCCGACCACCTCGTGGCCGTCGCCCAACGCCGTCCGCGCGACGGCGGCGCCGATGAACCCCGCGCACCCGGTCACCAAGAGGCGCATAGCCGCCGAGTATAGCCGCCCCCATTCCACACCCCCGCCCGCGGCGCGGTAGACTACGCGGCAGGGCAGAGCGCGTCGCGCCATCGCCCACCGCACGGAGGAACCCCCTTGCCGAACCGCTGGCCGCGCTTGCCGCTCACCATCCTCGCCGCGCTGGCGGCGCTGACGCTCGCCGCGTGCGGCGGAGACGACCCGACGCCGACGCCGCCCCAGGTCGCGGGCGAGGGCGCCACGGTGTCCGTGCACTACGTCGGCACGCTCGACGACGGCTCGCAGTTCGACTCGTCGCGGACGCGGGGGCAGCCATTCACCTTCACGCTGAGCGAGGGCCAGGTGATCACGGGGTTCGACCAGGCCGTGCTCGGCATGGCCGTCGGCGAGACAACGACCGTGCGCATACCGCCGGAGCAGGCCTACGGCGAGCGCAACGAGGCGCTGGTGCTCGAAATCCCCCGCGCCAACGCGCCATCAGGCGTGGTGGCGGGCGACGTGCTCCAACTGCTCAACGGCCAGCCCGCGACGGTGCTCGAGGTGCGCGGCGAGGTCATCGTCATCGACGCCAACCACCGCCTTGCGGGTCAGGCGCTGACCTTCGAGATAGAACTGGTCGAGGTGGAGGCGGGATAGGGCGGGCTACGGCCTGGTCAGCAACTCGAACGAGTGGCCGTCCGGGTCGGCGAAGTAGACGCCGCGGCCCCCCTTGCGCCGGTTGATCTGCCCGTCGTCCTGCGAGAAGGGCTGGCTGCCGTAGGTTGTCCCCGACGCCTTGATGCGCTCGAAGATGGCGTCGAACTCCTCCTCCGACACCTCGAAGGCGTAGTGGTGGCGCTCGAATCCCTCGGCGTTGTCGAAGTCCAGCGTCAGGTTGTCGTCCACGCGCACCGGCGCGAAGTGGCCGTGCGGCCCTTCGTACTCCAACCCCATGACCTCGGCGAAGAACATCGCCGACGCCACCTTGTCCGTCGCCGGAACGATGGTGTGGTTCAAGTGGATAGCCATAGCGGAGGCCTCCTCTGCTACGCGGTTGCTGTCCAGGCTAGGCGCGCCGCCCCCGTGCGTCAACCCCGCTCCCCGCCCGTGCTAGGCTTACCGCTTATGTGCGGCATCTTCGCCTACGTCGGCCCGCGCGAGGCCGCGCCGCTGCTGCTCGAAGGGCTGCGCCGCGTCGAGTATCGCGGCTACGACAGCGCCGGCGTCGCCGTCGCCGACGCGCGCGGCGCCGTCCACGTGCGCAAGGCGGCGGGCAAACTCGACGCGCTCGAACGCCTCGTGAAGGCCGACGCGCCCGCGGGCTCTTGCGGCGTCGGCCACACGCGGTGGGCTACCCACGGCAAGCCAACCGACGACAACGCCCATCCCCACACCGACCCGTCGGGGCGCGTCGCCGCCGTCCACAACGGCATCGTCGAGAACCACCTCACGTTGAAGCGGCGCCTCTCCGAGACGGGGCGCGTCTTCGCGTCGGCCACCGACTCGGAGGCGATCCCCCACCTGGTGGAGGAGCGGCTGTCGGCGGGCGCAGACCTGGCCGACGCGGTGCGCTCGGCGGCGGCGGAGTTGGAGGGCGCGAACGCCGTCGTCTGCCTCGACGCCCGCGACCCGCGCCGCCTCGTCGCCGTGCGCCTCGGCAACGCCGGCGGTTTGGCCGTCGGCTACGGCAACGGCGAGATGTTCGTGGCGAGCGACCTGCCCGCCCTCGCCGGGCTTGCGGCGCGCGCGCTGCTCCTCGCGCCCGGCCAGGTGGCCGACGTAACGCCGGAAGGGGCGCGCATCACCGACCTATCGGGCAAGCCTGTGCCCGCCGCGCCGCGCCCGCTGCCCGCCGACGCCGTCGGCGCCGCCAAGGGCGGCTACCGCCACTTCATGCTGAAGGAGATACACGAGCAGCCGGAAGCCGCGATGAACGCGCTGCGCGGGCGCACCGCCTTCGACGCCCCGGCGCTTACGCTCGACGAGGCCGCCTTCACCGACACAGAGGCGGCCGCCTTCAAGCGCGTCGTGCTCGTCGGTATGGGCACCAGCCTGTTCGCGGCGCAGTTGGGCGCGCTCTACGTCGAAGAACTCGCCCGCATCCCCGCCTCCGCCGAGGACGCGTCCGAGTTCCGCTACCGCCGCCCCGTGCTCGACCGCGAGACGCTGGTCATCGCCGTGGCGCAGTCGGGCGAGACGGCGGACACGCTGGAGGCGATGCACGCCGCCCGCGCGGCGGGAGCGCGCCTGCTGGCGGTGGTCAACGCTGAGGGCAGCCAAGCGACCCATGTGGCCGACAGCGCGCTGTTGCTGCGCGCCGGGCCGGAGATCGCCGTCGCCTCGACCAAGACCTTCACCAACGCCCTCGTCTGCCTGCTGCTCGCCGCTCTCGACCTGGGACAACGGCGCGGCGTCCTCGACGACGAGGCGGTCGCGGCGCACGTCGGCGCCCTGGCCCACTTGCCCGCGCTGCTGGGCGACGCCATCGCCCTCAACGACGGCGCCTATCCCAGCCTCGCCAAACGCTACGGCGATATGCGGCGTTTCCTCTACGTCGGACGCGGGTGCCTCCTGCCCATCGCCCTCGAGGGCGCGATGAAACTGAAGGAGGTCAGTTACATCCACGCCGAGGGGATGTCGGCGGCGATGATGAAGCACGGGCCGATAGCCCTGGTGGACAGGGACACGCCCGTCGTCGCCCTCGCGCCCGCCCACGCCATGCGCGACAAGATGCTCGGCAACATCAATGAGGTTGCGGCGCGCGAGGGCCCCGTCTTGGCCGTCGCGACCGAGGGCGACGCGGAGGCCGCCGCGCTCGCGTCCGACGTGCTATGGACGCCGCCGAGCGCGCCCCTGCTGGAGCCGATCGCCGCCGCCGCGCCGCTGCAGTTGCTCGCCTACCACGTCGCCGTCCACATCGGCGCCGACGTAGACCAACCCCGCAACCTCGCCAAGAGCGTAACGGTGGAGTAGCCCCTCTCGGCTACCCCGCACCGCCCATCGCCAGCACCGCCTTGAACTCCGCCTCCGTCACCGGCTGCACGGAGAGGCGGCCCTGGCGCACCAGCGCCATCTCGCTGAGCTCCGGCGCGCGCTTCACCTCGTCCAGCGGCACCTGGCGGGGCAGGGGATAGAGCGGCGCGATGTCCACCATCCACCAGATGGGCTTCTCCGGCGTGCTCTTGGGGTCGGGGTGCTCGGAGGCGGCGTCCCACGCCGTGTGGTCGGGGTAGCCCTCGCGCACCACCTTGGCCACGCCGACGACGGCGGGCGGATTGACGGCGGAGTGGTAGAACAGCACCGGGTCGTCCACGCGCATCGCGTCCCGCATGAAGTTGCGCGCCGTGTAGT
>JAPPFU010000122.1 GCA_028875085.1 Chloroflexota bacterium | reverse complement strand
CCCTGCGCACTGCGCTGGAGGCGCGGGACGCGGCGAACGTCGAGCGCCTGCTTGAGTTGGACGGAGAGATGCGCGCGGCGCTGCCCGCGTATGCATCGGCCACCGACGCTGCCCTCTGCGGCGCGACGGGCGCCGACGCCGACAACGCCGCCTTCTTGGAGCCCCTGGGCATCGGCGAGAGCGCGGAGGCGTTGGGCATCAGCGGCGAGGAGCAGCCGCCGGAGGCGGAACCCGCGCCGCCGCCTCGCCGCATCCGCATCGTGGCCAGGCTGGCGGACGACGGGCGCGTCGAGCACGGCGTGGAGTTGGCGGACGGCGAGGTGGTGCTGCCGACGATGCGCTACCTGCCCGCCGATTCCGCAGCGGGGGCGTGGCGCGTGAGCAGCGCGGTGGAGGTGGACGGCGCGTCTATCGGCAAGATCCGCACGCGTCGCCTGGCCGACAGACGCTTGGAGCTCGGCTTCCTGCGGGCCGACGGGGAGTGGATCGCGCCCGCGGTGCGCTTCTTGCCTGCCGTGTTGCCGCCGGGGGTGTGGTTCCGCAGCGGCGAGATCGAGTCGCCACAGCCCGACACGCCGGAGTAGAGGGCGGGCGCTCCACTCGAAGATCGGCTACAGGCCCGCGAATACCACGACGTTCCTGTTGCGGACGCAGCGGGCGCGCATCTCTTGGAGTTCGGCTGCCTCCAAGGAGTTCGCAAGGGCCCTGGCCTGCTCGCCGTCCGCGAACTCCAGCAGTGCTAGTCGGCGGGGCGTCCAGCCGCCTTCTACCACTTCTGGCTCGGTCGTATTGGCGAGGCGCTTGCCGCCGTGAGCGGCAATGAGCGGGGCCATTTGCTGGACGTACTGAGCGTACAGCGCCTCGTCCGTTACCTCCAGGTCAATGATCACGTATCCGGCCATCGTCATCCTCCTCACGCCATCGTTCTTGCGGGAGACCCGACGGCAAGGAAGTCTATGCGCCTGTCCGTCCGCGGTCAAGCCATCGACCTATGCCGCCGCAGTCGCCCTGTCTGATGCGCGGCTCGCCGACTAGCGCGACCCCTCTACGTGCACTGTGACGATGTCCAGGCCATGGTATTTCCGGTGCCGCACCGAGGAAGCGTAATGGCGCAGCAGACGGTAGGAAATCTCATGCTCCTGCGGGACCTCGGTCAACTCGCCCATGTAGGCCAGCCGGTCTTCGAGGTTCTCATCCGCCAGGGACGACAGGAATTCCAACTCTACCGCCCGGGCGGAGGGACGGGCGATGACCGAGAGGCGCTGTGTTCTGCTCTCATCCTCGCTTGCTCCTTCGTGGAGCAGGCTGGACAGCACTTCCTCGCCGACGAATCGCAGCCGGTCGGCGGAAGATTCTCCCCAACCCGCCCGCTCTGCGACCCGCTGTAGGAAGCCGTTGATTCGCGGCAGCGCGGAGATGTCCAGTTCGGCTTCCAAGCGCATGCTCCGCGGGCTGGTCAGGTTCATGACTGCGGTCATGACGACGGCGACGAGGGTTCCGGCGGCCAGCCCGTTGCCCAGCAGTGCACTCCATACATCTCCCGCCACTTCGGAGAAGAGGTCCTGGCTCTGGAAGCCGACTCCAAGGGAGAACGATATCGCCACCACGATGGACTTGCGGTAGTCGAGACCCTCCTGGAGGACGGTCCTTGCACCTTCCACGAAGAGCATCCCCATAATCGTCATCAGGTATATCCCCATGACGGGGCTGGGGACCGCCAGGAGAAAGGCGGCCACCTTTGGCAGGAAGGCGAGTCCTATCATGATGGCGCCGACGGCGTACCCGACGCGCCGCGCAGCGACGCCGGTCAGGGTGACGAAGGACACGCTGTTGGCCTCCTGGACTGCAGGTGGAGGCGTTCCTGCGATGCCACTCACCAGCGTGCCGGCTCCCACGGCATTGACTCCGCCCTGCACACGCCGGAAGTCCGTTACCCGCTCCTCGCGCCAGGAGACCCGCTGCATCGCGATGCCGCCGCCAACGACCTTGAGGGCGTGGACGAGGGAGACCACTAGGAACAAGGGAAGGACTGCCCAGAACTCCGCGCCCGGCGTCAGGTCTATGCCCGGCCATCCTCCCGTCGGAACGCCGATCCAGGGGGCGTCGATGGCGCCCTGTATATCGTAGATCCCCAGGCCGGCAGCGACCGCACAGCCCGCCGCGATCCCGAGGATGGGAGACCACAGCCGCAATCTTCCGCCGGCCAGCAGCCCGAGGGGAACGATGACGGCCAGCACCGCCCCGATGATCAGCAGCTCTGCCCCCGGAGGAGCATCCTCAGAAACGTCGGCTACCCGGTCGAAGGCGATGGGTATGGTCATGACTGCCACCAGCAGCAGGACGGTGCCGGAGACCACCGGCGTGATGATGCGGCGCAGCAAGGGCAGCCACGCGGACAGCAGAAACTGCACCAGAGAGGAAACGATGACGAGGCTCGCCATCAAGGCAGGCCCCCCTTGCGCCAGCGCAAGCCTGGTGACCGGCAGATAGCCGGCCATCGTGCAGGTGAAGAAGACGTGCCCGGCCCCGAACCGCCAGAAGCTGCCCGCCTGCAGCGCCGTAGCCGCCCCGTTGATGATGAGGGCGGTGAAGACTGCCCAGGTCAGATACTTCTCGCCATGACTGTTCCCGCCCAAGGTGATTGATACCAGCAACGTCGTTGCTATCACCAGGAAGACGGCGCCCTGCATGCCGACGGCCAATGAGACCGAGAGGGGACAACGCTCGTCCGGCTCGTAGAGGATCTGTTCGTTCGCTGCCAACGCTGCTCCCTCCGTGTTCACCATCAAAGATAGCCAAGGCGGCGCCTGAGGGAAAGGGCGCCCCGAGGGAACCATGAGCCGTGGTCGAGGAAGTCTACCCTGCGTACTGATGCATACGGCGCTCATTGCCGCGCCGCCGCGCGGTTGACCGCCGCCGCTGGGTTGGGATAATGGCGCTGTGCCGGGCAGACCGGCAGATGGAGGCGCGAGGCAAGAGTGGCGGCATCGGGATCGGCCAACCCACGTTACGAGGCGCACGAGAACCCGCCGTTTCTGGTCTCGCTTGGCTTCGGGCTGCAGTTCGGCCTCATCGCCTCGGCCACGCTGCTGATAACCCCGGTCGTCGTCGCCAAAGCGGCGGGGCAGGACGAGGCCTACCTGTTGTGGATGGTGTTCGCCTCGCTGCTGGTGGTGGGGATTGCGACGCTGATCCAGGTGCGGCGGTTGGGGTTCGTGGGCGCGGGCGCAGTGCTGCCGATGACCACGGCGCCCTTCGCCATTCCCTTCTGCATCAGCGCGTTGGTGGACGGAGGCCCGGCCACGCTCACCACCTTGATCTTGGTAACGGGCGTGTTCCAGGTCGCCATCTCCAAGTGGCTCTTCCTCCTCCGCCGCATCGTTACTCCGGTGGTCGGCGGCACAGTGTTGATGATCCTCTCCATCACCCTGGCGTCCGTCGTGTTCGGGCTGCTGAACGAGGCGTCCATGGAAGAGCCGACGGCAGCGCCGCTGACGGCTCTAGCGACGCTGGTGGTGGTGGCGGCGCTAGTGCTGCGAGGGTCGCCCGTGCTGCGGCTGTGGGCGCCGGTGATCGGCATCGCGGTGGGATGCGTGGTGGCGGCGCTGCTGGGCATCTACGACGCAAGCCTGGTTACGCGCACGGGGTGGGTTGGGCTGCCGTCCTTCTGGCCGGGGCTTGGGTTGGACTTCAGCATTGACTTCTGGACGCTGCTGCCGGCGTTCCTGTTCCTCGGCATCATCATCTCGATTCAGGTGAATGGGGAATCGATCACGCAGCAACGCGCGGCGTGGCGGGAGCAGCGGGCGATCGACTTTCGCGAGGTGCAAGGCTCGCTCTCCGGGGCGGCGGCGGCGAACCTGATGGCGGGAGCGGGGGGAGCCGTGCCGATCATCGTCAACTCCGGCGGCGCACCCTTCATCCAGGCGACGGGGATGGCGTCGCGGCGGGTGGGCTACTGCATAGCGGGGGTGTTCATCATCTTGGCGTTTGTTCCCAAGGCGTCGGGGCTGTTGAGCACGATCCCGGGCCCGGTGATGACGGGCTACCTGATTTTGGTTACGGGCACGCTGTTCGTGGAGGGGGCGCGGACGGTGATTCAGTCGGAGCGCGACCGCCAGAAGCTGACGGTGGCTGGCATCTCCTATTGGATCGCCGCCGCCTTCCAATTCGGCCTGTTCGCGCTGCCTAACCTGGGCCACGTTTGGGGCGCGTTGCTCAAGAGCGGCGTTACTACCGGCGGCATCACCGTCATCGTGATGATCCTGTTCCTGGAGGTCACCAGCCCGCGCCGCATGCGGTTCCAAGCGCCGCTGCACGTGGACTCGCTCCCCGACCTCAACGCCTTCGTCGCCAAGTTCGCGGCGCGCAAGGGCTGGGGGCCGCAGATGGTGTCGCGCCTCGAGGCGGCCGCGGAGGAGACGCTGCTCACCTTAGCGCCGCTCGACCTGACGGCGGACATTGTGGACGACGGCGAAGACGAAGAGAACCAGCGCCGCCTGGTGGTGTTGGCGTTGGTGGACGGCCAGGCCGCCGAACTGGAGTTCATCGGTGGCGCGAACGAGGAGAACCTCGAAGACCGCCTGCGCCAGATGCAGGAGCACGTGGAGGAGGACCCGATGGAGCATGCCACATCGCTGCGCCTGCTCCGCAGCTTCGCCTCGTCCGTGCAGCACCAGCAGTACCAGGACACCGAGATTATCACCGTGCGCATCGAGGCGGACGGGAAGTAGGGCGGAGCCCCCAGCAATAGCGCAGTGGCTTAAGGGAGGAGGCGCTCCTTGATCGTGAGGGAAGACCGGATCGGGAAAGCACACAAACTGCTGTGTACAAATAGACACAGCGTTCTGCGCATCACTCTCTGCGCCAGAGGGCTCACCAGGCCGCTCGCGAGAATGAGCGCCGAACTCAAGGCCGGATTGTGCGCCAACGAATCTAGACAGCGCTCAGGCTCCATGGGATAGAAGAGGCCATGAGAGGACGCGGACGAGCCGGGTCGAGTTCCCTCAGGACGAACGAGAGGGAATGGCTGTATGCTCGGCGGGTGCTTGTGCGCGAAGGTTGCCGATGGGGTATTGTTGGGGGAGGAAGCGCCCAGCCGCTGGGTTTGCGGATTGGCGCTAGCCGGGGACTCGCCCTCTAGCGAGAGGGCGGAGGAGGGGTGGCTATGAGTAGCGAAAGCAACTCTGGAACAAAGGCGGAGAAGAAGCCGAGCATCCTATCGAGGATTGAGCAGCACGTGCAGCGCCGGATGCTGGACGGGCTGATGGATCTGATGCCGCTGCTCGCGACGGCGTTTGTCATAGCGCTGCTGGCGGGCTACGCGGACGGCCTGGTGCGCGGGTTGCCGTTCATCTCGGGCACGAGCCTCGACTTCTGGGGCTCCGGCCTCATCGTGATGGTGGTGGCGTTCTACCTGGTGGGGCTGCTGGTCTCGACGAGGTGGGGAAGGAAGGTGTCGAGCTGGAAGGGGGCGTTGTTCGGCTCGATCCCCATCGTGAAGGTGGTCTTCAACGTTACGCAGCAGGCGATGGCGTCGATGACCTCGCAGTACCGCTTCACGCGGGTGGTGTTCGTGGAGTGGCCGCGCGAGGGGATGGCGGCGCTGGGGTTCGTGACGGCGCGGGTGCGCGACCCGCGCACGCAAGACACGCTCGTGCTGGTCTACATCCCCACTATCCCGAACCCAACCTCGGGGAACATGGCGCTGGTGGTGGAGGACGACGTGCTGGAGACAGACCTGACCGTGGACATGGCGATGAAGCTGGTCTTCTCCGGAGGCATCGTCACGCCCAGCGAGTTCTCGTTGGCCAGGGTGCCTGGAGAAGAGGCCCGCCACAGAGAGTTGCTCGGTCGCTTCACAGCTGAGGAATAGGGGACCACTGCCGCGCGCCGAGCTGCAGGGACAGGTTTGAAATCTGTCCGTATTGTGGACAAGGCCGCGTGGGATGTCCCGGCAACGCAGCGGTCTCCATAGACGGGAACGACGGGTGGTGGAAGCCGCGGGCTAGTCGTCAGAGTCGGGATCGGGGTCGGCGGGGGAGGACTGCGCGGCTACAGCTGCGGCCTCGTTGCCGTCGGTCTCCGGCGCCGCCGGGGCGTCGGGCGGGGCTTCGAGTGGAAGGGTGATGGCCATCTCGGTGAATTCGCCCGGCTCCGTGCTGACCTCGATTGCGCCGCCGTGCTGGCGTACGATGTCGTTGCAGATGGAGAGGCCGAGTCCCGTCCCTTGGTCGGTCGGCTTGGTGGTGAAGAAGGGGTTGAAGATCTTATCGACCACGTCAGGGGGGATGCCCTTGCCGTTGTCTTTTATCTGGATCTGGACGTGGCCGTCGTCGCGCTTGGTGGTGAGCCATACGGTGGGCATGTAGGAAGCGCCGTTGCCGCTCTCGACGAGTTCGCGGCGCTTCTCGTTGGTGGCGTAGCAGGCGTTGGTGACGATGTTGAGGAAGACACGGCCGATGTCTTGCGTGACGACTTCGATCTCGCCGACGGCCTGGTCGAAGTCCTCCTTGAGGTCGAGTTGGAATTCGTTGTCGGTCGCTCGGGCGCTGTGGTAGGCGAGCCTGGCGTGCTCGTCAAGGAGGTAATTGATGTCGGTGAGTTGGCGGTGGGCGCCGCCGCCGCGCCCCATGGCGAGCATGTCTTGGACGATGCGGTTGGCGCGGTTGCCGTGGGTGCGGATGCGTTCGAGGTTGCCGGAGAGGTCTTGGGATATCTCTTCGATGA
>JAPPFU010000002.1:3025-6840 GCA_028875085.1 Chloroflexota bacterium | reverse complement strand
CGGCGGGGGGGGGGCCCGGCGGGGGGGCGCGCGCCGCCGCCCCCGCCGCGCCGCGCGGGGGGGCCCCCACCCCGGCGGGCGGCCTCCCGACGGCTCCCGTCGGGCCGCGCGAGGCGGTGCGCATCATGACGGGCGCGCCCGTGCCGCAGGGCGCGGACGCCATCGTCCCGTGGGAACTGACCAACGAGGCCGACCTGCGCCGCGCGGGTCAGCCGCACCCGAGCGTGGTGGAGGCGCGCCACGCCGCCGCGCCCGGCGACCACGTGCGCCCCGCAGGAGAAGATGCCGCCGCGGAGTCGCTCGTCCTCCCCAAGGGGCGCGTTCTCGACCCGCCCGCCGTCGGCATGCTGGCGTCCTTCGGGTACGCGGCCTGCCGCGTCGTGCGCCGCCCCCGCGTGGCGGTGCTAGCGACGGGCGACGAGGTGCAAGCACCCGGCGAACCGCTCCAACCCGGCCATCTCTACGACAGCAACACCTACGGCGCGGCGGCGGCGCTGAGGCAATGGGGCGCGGAGCCGGTGCTGCTGGGCGTCGTGGGGGACGATATGGACGCGCTACGCGAGCGCCTGCGCGCAGGGCTGGACGCCGACATGCTGGTCACCTCGGCGGGCGTCAGCGCAGGGGCATTCGACATCGTGAAGGACGCGCTGGCCGAGTTCGGCAGCATCGACTTCTGGTCGGTGCGGATGCGTCCGTCGCGCCCTCTCGCCTTCGGCATGCTGCGCGCGCCCGGCGGGCGGAGCGTGCCCCACCTGGGCCTGCCCGGCAATCCGGTGAGCGCGCTGGTGGCGCTGGCGCAGTTCGCCCGCCCCGCCGTTGCCAAGATGATGGGGCGCGCTCCCTCGCCGCTGCCCCGCGTCCATGCGGTGGCCGACGACGCCATCGTGAACACCGACGGGCGCCGCGTGTACGCCCGCGTAACCTTGTCGCGCAGCGGCGGACGCCTCCACGCGAGGCTGACGGGCGCGCAAGGCTCGAACCTGCTAACTTCTATGGCCGCCGCCCATGGCCTCGCCATCTGCCCGGAGGACGCGAGCGAAATCGCGGCGGGCGGCGAGGTCGTAGTCGAGCTGCTCGACTGGCATGACCACGCGCCTCTGTTCGCGTCAACTACAGCGTAAGAGAGACCTATGACCACCCAAGCAGCCTCACCCGCCAAGACCGAGACCCAAGAGCCTTCCTACGCCATCCGCCCCGACCTAATCGAGGCGCAGGGGCGTTCGGTGAACGCCATCGTCGCGGAGCGCCTCTGCACCCAGGCGCTACAGAAGGCGAAGAGTCCGGAGGCGGTGCGGAAGATGAGCTTCAAGCAGCTCCGCAACCTCGCGCGCCGCAACTGCGCCAATGACCCCGACTACATCCCTTCCCAAGCGCCGGTGCTGGAGGCGGCGTTCCGCATGCTGCTGAGCGCCCCGACCGACAGCCTGCCGCTGCGTGCGATCCACGACAGGATCACCGACTTGTGGGCCTCGTCGCCGCGCCCGCGCCACATCTCCGAGGAGTCACTCGCCCGCGTCCTCTCGCGCGACTCCTCCTACGGCATCGCCGAGGTGGAGGCGGCGGAGGAGGAGTAGGCGGCCCCGCACAGCAGCCTCGGTCATAGGCAAAGCATAAGCCAACCCCCGCCGGGCGAACCAACGGGCGTTTGGTGCGCTTCAAGCGCCGCGCCCCCCGAGCAGTACCGCGATGCTCAAGTGATAATGCTGACTATCACTTTGGAGTTGTCTGTTGAGGCGGCGCCGCTATAGTGGCAAGAACGTCGCGCCGCTAGCCGGCGCAACTAGGAGTTAGCCCCTATGGAATGGATTGCCGCCCTCATCGTCGGCGTCATCGTCGGCGGGCTTGCCTGTTGGATCATCCAGGAGCAGCGCGCCAACGCGCGGCTTGCTGCCCAAGGTGCGGAGCACCGCGCCGAGACCGCCAACCTTCAGGGCCGCCTAGCAGAGGCTGACAGCGCCGACAAGATCATAGAGGTGGCCGAGCAACGCCTGCGCGACACCTTCCAGGCTACCGCTGCCAAGGCATTGGAGACCAACAACGATACCTTTCTGAAATTGGCTAATGAGAACCTAGGGAAGACACTTGAGAAGGCATCGGGCGATTTCAACCAGCGGCACGAGCAGTTCCAGGCGCTGGTCAAGCCGCTCGCCGACAACTACGCCAAACTCGACCCTCGAATCGAATCGCTCGTCAAGCAAACCGAGACCCTCAGAACAGAAACAGGCAAACTCTCCAGCGCCCTGACAGACACCCGCCAGATTGGGAGTTGGGGCGAAATCCAACTCCGCCGCATCGTCGAAATGGCCGGCATGCTGGAGCACTGCGACTTCATGGAGCAGGAGACCGGCGCATCAGGCGAGCGCCCCGACCTCGTTGTCAAGCTGCCCGAGAGCCGCGCAGTCGTTGTGGACGCTAAGGCGTCCACCGCCGCCTACCTAGAAGCGCAAGCGGCGGAGGACACAGAGGCGGTTGACGCGGCCATGCGGCGGCACGCTGGCGCGCTTCGGGCGCAGGTAGATGATCTAGCCAAGAAGGGCTACGGCGCCCAGGCGCCAGGTTCCCTCGACTTCGTCGTTATGTTTGTGCCGAACGATCAGTTCCTCGCCGCGGCGCTGAGCGCCAACTCTGATCTCATGCAGTACGCCATGGCTAAGCGCGTCGCCATCGTTACGCCGGCCTCCCTCATCTCGCTTCTGTGGACGGTCGCCAATGGGTGGCAGCGCCACCGTATTGGCGAGAATGCCGAGCGCATCCGCGAAGCGGGCCTCGAACTCCACAAGCGGATGGAGGTCTTCATGGGCCACTACCAGAAAGTGGGTGACCGATTGCGAGCGGCGGCCAGGGTCTACAATGACTCCATCGGGTCCTACGATCACAACGTCGAACCTCAGGGCCGCCGATTCGCCCAACTCGCCTCCGTCTCCGAGGAGGTCTTCGCTGCGCCACAGGGGATTGAGGAGACGCTTCGGGCATCGCGCCATGTGGCGGCGATTGAGGGCGAGGTGGACGGAGCCGGAGTGGAGGAGGGGGAGGAGGAGCGCGCCCGCTCCTAATCCGACGACGGCAGCGGCTTCTGTGCTAGGAGCGCCAGCGGCTCGCCGTTGGCCGAGAGCTGGCCGGGGCCTGCCTTCGTGCACAGCACCGTTACCCCTGACGCCTCCGCCGCATAGCGCTTGCCCAGCGCGAACCCGTCGCCCTCGGGCGCGTAGGCCAACTCCACCTCCGCCCCGCGCGTAACCATGAAGTGCGGGCCTTGGTCGCCGTAGGTGAGCTTCTGTCCCATCTGCGCCGTCACGCTTGCCCTCCTGGTCGGCCGCGCTCATTCTAGCAGAGTGCTGCGGGACGGCCTGACGCCGCCTGCTATGCTTGCGGGTATGAGCGTCGCAGCGAGCATAAGGCGCGACTTGGAGAACGCTTCGTGGATCCGCCGGATGTTCGAGGCCGGCGCAGAACTGCGGCGCACGCGCGGCGCGGAGAACGTCTTCGACCTCTCCCTAGGCAACCCGGTGATGGAGCCGCCGGAGGAGTTCAAGGCCGAGTTACGGCGTCTCGCTGCCGACCCCGCGCCCGGCGCGCATCGCTACATGCCCAACGCGGGCTACACCGAGACGCGCGCCGCCGTCGCGCGGACGCTCGCCGCCGAGACGGGCCTACCGTACGAGGCGGAGCACGTGGTGATGACCGTCGGCGCGGCGGGCGCGCTCAACTGCGCGCTGAGGGCGCTGTGCGACCCCGGCGACGAAGTGCTGGTGCTCGTCCCCTACTTCGCCGAGTACCTTTTCTACCCGCGCAACCACGGCGCGGTTCCCGTGCTC
>JAPPFU010000002.1:0-3015 GCA_028875085.1 Chloroflexota bacterium | reverse complement strand
CTCGTCGGCTGCGATGACGGGTTCATGCCCGACCTGGACGACCTCGCGGCCAAGATTACGCCGCGCACCAAAGCCCTCCTGCTCAACTCGCCCAACAACCCCAGCGGCGTGATCTACTCCCACGCCGTCGTCCGCGCCCTCGCCGATGTCCTCGCCCGCGAGGGCGCGCGTCATGGAGCGGAGATCGCCATCGTCAGCGACGAACCCTACCGCCACATCGTCTTCGACGGTGCTGTCGTCCCCTTCCCCCAGGCGCACTATCCGCACGTCATCACCGCCACCTCCCACTCCAAAGACCTGGCGCTGCCCGGCGAGCGAATCGGCTTCGCCGCCGTAAGCCCGCGCATGCCCGAAGCCACGCTGGCGGTGGACGCGCTCATCTTCGCCAACCGTGTGCTGGGGTTTGTCAATGCGCCCGCCCTCATGCAGCGCGCCGCCGCCGCCCTCCAAGGCGTGGCCGTCGACGTTAGCGGCTACCGGCGCAAGCGCGACCTGGTGCACGAGGGGCTGACCGGCGCGGGCTACGAGCTGGTCAAGCCGCAGGGCGCCTTCTACGCCTTCCCCAAGTCGCCGGTGGAGGACGAGATGCGGCTGGTGGACGCGCTGATGAAGCGCGGCGTGCTGGTCGTCCCAGGGCGCGGATTCGGGATGCCGGGCTACTTCCGTATCTCCTTCTGTATGGAGGAGAGCGTGCTGGAGGGCGCGATGCCCGCCTTCGCCGAGGCGAGGCGCGAATTAGTCGACTGACGCCGGACGCACGGCGGCGCTATGATGGAGAGGGGAGCGTCGCGACGGGCGCGCCCCCGGCGAGGAGGGATAACCCGATGATCGGCGTTCCGCGGCGCATCCCGACCGACCGCTCGCTCCAGGCGCGCATGCTGCTCACGATGCTGCTGTTGGGCGCCGTCTACGGCGTCTTTCTGGGCATCTTGTGGAACCTGGGCGCGAGCGTCGTGCTCATGCTCATCCTCGCCGGCCTGATGGTGCTCTTCCAGTTCTGGTTCTCCGACCGCATGGTGCTGACGCTGATGCGGGCGAAGGTGGTTACGCCGGAGGAGGCGCCGAAACTGCACGCGATGATCGACCGCCTCTCCGCCGCCGCGGGCATCCCCAAGCCCCGCGTCGCCGTGTCGGAGATGCCCGTCCCCAACGCCTTCGCCACCGGGCGCAACCAGCGCCAAGCCGCCGTCTGTGTAACTGCCGGCTTGCTCAACGTCCTCAACGAGCGAGAGTTGGAGGGCGTGCTCGCCCACGAGATAAGCCACATCCGCACGCGCGACGTGCAGGTGATGACCTACGCATCCTTCTTCGCCGTCGTCGCCTCCACGCTGATGACGCTCTTCTTCTGGATGGGCCTGTTCGGCGGGTTTGGAGGAAGGAGAGGGAACGCCGGGATGGCGATGCTGGTAGCCCTGCTGGTGACGCTGGTGGTCTGGCTCATCAGCCAGATACTCATCGCGGCGCTCTCGCGCTACCGCGAATTCTCCGCCGACCGGGGCGCGGCCTTCCTGACGGGACGCCCGCAAGACCTCGCCTCCGCCCTGCAGCGCATCGACGGCGCCGTGCGCCGCATCCCCAAGGACGACCTGCGCAGGGTCGAGTCGATGAGCGCCTTCTTCGTTATGCCGGCGGTCGCCGACGGCTTTGCCAGCCTCTTCGCCACCCATCCCAACACCGAGCGGCGCATCGCCCAACTGCGCGAACTCGAGCGCGAGGTCGCGCTGGGGTAGGGCGCGCCCTACCGCGCGCCGCCGCCTAGAGGAGTGGGCGTATGAGTGAGCGAGCGGACTACGCGCTCGGAGCCAACCTAGCCCAGCGGAGGCCCGCCTAACCGCATGCTCCCCCTTTCTCTCTTTTCCGCTCCCCAGCCGCAGCGGGAAGACCCGTGGGCGCTCAGCCTGCGCACGATGGGCGAGGCCGCGACGCGCCTCGAGGGGCAGTTGGAGACCTTTCACGCCGGGCGCGTCGGCGTCGTTGTGCGGCCCGACAGCGCGCAGTCGCCTGAATCGGCCCGCGCGCAACTGGAGGAGTTGCTCCGCTCCACCTCCGCCACCTCGTGGCTTCGCTTCGACGTGGCGGACGACGACATGGAGATGCAGTGGCTGCTGGTGCGCGGCGACGCGCTCAAAGGCCTCGCCCGCGACGCTGAGGTGGTCTGCCGCGTCTTGGAGGAGGCGGCGCTGGGCCCGCGCATCATCGCCGCCGTTTTCCCCTTCACCTGGCAGCAGTCCCGCCAGTACTGGATTCTTCAGCGCCGCCTCAATCGCTATACCCCCTTCGCGCCCGTCGGCCCGCCCGCCGACCAGCAACGCGACCACGCCCTCGAATCGCGCATGGAAAAGGCGCTGCGCAAGCAGTTGCCGACGGAGAAGAAGGCGCAGGAGTGGTATCCCATCTGGGGGATGCCCCTCTAGCGGCGAGCTATCGCTGCGTCCGCACCGCCCGCCGCACCAACAGGTAGCCCCCGGCCAGGATCGCGGCGTCGAGGACGGCGAGCAGACCAAGTCCGGCCGGCAGCGGCATGCCTGCCCCCAGCACAAGTCCCATCGTCAGCAGGCCCGCTGCGATCAGGCCGAGGCCCATAGCAAGGCCGATGGCCGTCGTGGACGAGGTAAAGGCGCTCACGCGGCGGCTATCGGGGCGTGCGGGGCTGCGCCAAAGCGGGGATAGGCTTCACGCGCCGAGTATAGCCGCGCCTGCGGGCGGCGCGTAGGATAGACTTGTCAGGCGCGAGCGCCCCTTGCTCTCGGCATCTACCCGTCGCGCCGCGACCGCTGCCAATGAGCGCGAATCTCCGTCAATCCAGCGACCAACCCTCCGCCGTCGTCGTCGGCGAGCAGCGCCAGGTCGCCCTGCCCATCGAGGGGATGACCTGCGCCACCTGCGTTACGACGGTGCGCGGCGCGTTGGAGCGCGTGCCCGGCGTTAGCGGCGCGGACGTGAATCTCGCCAGCGAGACGGCGCTGGTGACGTTCAGCGGAGGCGTGAACCCGTTGGTGCGAGCGGTGCACTCGG
>JAPPFU010000063.1:3048-6926 GCA_028875085.1 Chloroflexota bacterium | reverse complement strand
CCAGCACGCGCGCCGTCTCGCCGAGCCAGCGGCGCACCTCGGCGAAGTGATGGGGCGCGGTGCGGCAGGTGAGCAGTGAGATCGATCCGTCGGCGAAGGGGAGCGACTCGGCGAGCGCCATCGCCAGCTCGACGCGGTCGAGGCCGCGCTCGCGGCTGAGGCGGCGCGTCTGCTCCAGCATCGGGCGCGTGAGGTCGGTGGCGAGCACGCGGTTGGCGTGAGCCGCCGCCTCGAACGCGGTGAACCCCGCGCCGGTGGCGATGTCCACGGCCAACGCGTAACGGCGACCTCCCTTGGTGGCGAACGCGGCCACCTGTTCGAGGCTCTCGCCCGCGCTGTGGGCGCGGCTGACGGCGTAGTTGGCGGCGGTGGCGCCGAACTGCTCCGCCGCGCGGCTCGATTGTCCAGGCGTGCTCATAGCGCGCCTATGATACGCCAGGGGCGGAGGCAGCGGGAGAGCGCGCCCCCTCAGTACACCGCCGCCGCTAGGGCGCACGCCGCCGCCGTGAAGGCTACCGCGCCCATCGTCAGCCCCGCGTGGTCGAGCGTTACCGCCGCCGCGTACAGCAGCGGCATGCTCACGACGAGCATGCCCAAGACGACGTGGCGCAGCGGCTTGCGGAAGCGCCCCAGGTTCATCGCGTCCACCTTGGGACGAGTTCGATGAGGATGATGGCCGTCAGCCCGGCAATGGCGACCAGCGCGAGGACGTAGGGGACGGTCAGACGCATGATGACGTGCTCGCGCCCCGCCAACCCCACCAGCGCCGCGCCGACGAGTACCTTGGCCGGCGCCATCGAGGAGCCGACGGACGCGCCGATGGACTGCATGCTCGCGATGGTCACTTGGCCGATGCCGAGGCTGCGCGCGGTCTCGATCTGCAGCACGCCGAACAGCACGTTCGAGTTGGTGTTGCTGCCCGTCATGAAGGAGCCGAGCGCGCCGATGAAGGGTGAGACGAAGGGGAAGAGCGGCCCCGACGCCTTGGCGATTCCCTGCGCCAGCAGCGCCGTCAACCCCGTGTCCGCCATCACCACCGCCATCATCACCATCGTCCCGACGCCGACGGTTGTAGACAGCGATTGCGAATAGGTGAGGCGCGCCGCCTCCCAACCCGCGCCGCGCTTCCAGAATCCCGCCAGCGCGAGCATCGCCATGCTCGCCGCCACGGAGACGATGATGAGCGGCGCGGGGTGGTTCAGCAAGCGGATAGCGGCGTAGTCGGCGGCGGGCGCGACCACGTGCCCTGTCTCCGTAACGAAGCCCGGGTAGTCCAGCCCCCACGAGAGGTTGAGCGCGGCGTCCCGCACCGGGGCGAGTTGCGAGAGCACGCTCAGCCCGATCAGCAGGTAGTAGGGCATAAAGCCTAGGTGGAAGCTCATCCGGCGGCCTTCGGCGGCGGGCGCAGCATCGACGGCCGGGGCATCCTCCGCTTGCGCCGCCCGCTCAGGGCGAACCAGCCCCGCCCGCGCGCCAAGCGGGATAGCCGCAAGCGCGATGAGGCCTGGAACCGACGACGCGATCTGCGGCGCGCCCAGGTCGGCCATCAGCCACATCGCGGCGGCCATCGCGCCTCCGACAACCACCACGAGCGGCAGGCTGCGCCACACCGCCCGCAAGCCGCCGTGGATGTGCGCCACCAGCATCCCAGAGGCGATGGTTACGGGCGCGAACAGCAGCGCCATATGCGGACCTATCTCCTCGCCGGGGATGCCCGTAACCAACTGGATCGTGTAGTAGGACGACCCCATCGACCCGAAGGTGACCGCCCAGCCGTGGCCGACCAGCACCATTGCGGCGGCGCGCGCGGGCGCAAACCCCATCATCATCAGCAGAGGCGCGGCCACCGCCACCGGCACGCCAAACCCCGTTATGCCCTGGATGAAGGAGGCGAACCCCCATGCGATCAGCAGCGCCTGCGTCAGCGGGTCCGACGCCGCGCGCGCCATCGCCCGTCCGATGGCGTCGATGCCGCCCGTGCGATCGACCAGGTTGTACATGTACACGGACGCCCAGAGGATGGTGAGCACGAACAGGGCGAGGCTGAGGCCCTTGGCGCTGGCGATTGCCACGCCGTGGTAGGAGTTGCCGAACACCCACAGCGCGAGCGCCGCCGCCGCCAGCCACGAGAGGCCGCCCGCCCGAGGCGCGCTCCATCGCAAGCGCATAATCGCCAGCACCAGCAAGGCGATGGGCGCGGCGGCAAGCAACCAGTTGAGGAGAGTGAGGTCGGGCCCGGCCATAACGCGCCGCAAGCATAGGCGGCGCGGCGCCCGCGCGCTACGCGGCAAGCGAAAGAGTGCTAACGAGCGGCGTACGCAGGCCGTCTCGCGCTAAGCCTGCTGGTAACATCGCGCGGATGTCCGCACAACCCACACGATTGGCGGAGCGTCTCGCCAACGGCGAGTTCACCGTCGCGATGGAGGTTCACCCGCCGCGCGGCTTCGACCTCACCGCCACGCTTGACCGCGTCCGCGCCGTCGTCCCACACCTTCACGCCGTCAACGTGGCCGACAGTCCCCGCGCCCAGGGGCGCATGAGCGCCTTGGCCGCGTGCTCCCTCCTCCAAACCGGCCTCGGCGTCGAGACCATCCTCCACATCGCCATCCGCCACCGCAACCTCCTTGCGCTCCACTCCGACTTGCTCGGCGCTCACGCCCTGGGGGCGCGCAACGTGTTCGTGGTGCTGGGCGACAAGCCCGCTGGGGGCGACTATCCCAGCGCAACGGAGGTCAGCGACGTCACCTCCTCCGGCCTTATCCGCATCATGGCGGACTTGAACGCGGGCGTGGGCGCCAACGGTGCGCCGACGGAGGCGCCCGCGTCCTTCTGCATCGGCGCCGCACTCAACCTGAACGCGGACGATATGGACGCGGAGTTGCGCGTGCTGGAGCGCAAGGTGAACGCGGGCGCCCACTTCCTGTTGACCCAGCCCGTCTACGACCCCGAGCGCGTGGAGCGGGTGGCGCAGCGGCTCGGCGGCTTCCCGTTGCCGGTGCTGCTGGGCGTGCTGCCGTTGCGCACGCTGCGCCACGCGGAGTTCCTCGACGCAACCGTGCCCGGCATCAGCGTGCCGCGCGAAGTGCACGAGCGCTTACGCCGCTCCCCCGACGTGCGGGCGGAGGGCATCGCCATCAGCCAGGAGTTGCTGCGGGCGGCGCGCGGACGCATCGGCGGCGCCTACTTCATGCCGCCCTTCGAGCGCTACGCTATCGTCCAGGAGACGATGTCCGGTCTCTAACGCGCCGAGCCCGTTCCGAGACCGCCACTCCGCCCGAATCGAAGCGAGATTCCCGCTTTCGCGGGAATGACGGTATGGGGGCGCGATGGTCGGGGAGCCGGGATTTGAACCCGGGACCTCTACGTCCCGAACGTAGCGCTCTACCAAGCTGAGCCACTCCCCGACGCACAGCCCCTAACACGCCGCCGTTCGGGAACTCGGCGGCCTCTCTTCCAGTGTAGAGCGCCCCGCCCTTCCCGTAAACCTCTCCAAGCACCGAAGACCGCCGCGCGCCGGGGCGGCGGCGCTTGGTACAATGGCGGACGACTCGATTCGCAAGGTGGAGATGGCAGCAACCGCGCCGACAGTTCCATGGCGGCGGAACCTCGCCGTCATTTGGACTGCCCAGATGGCGACGGTGCTGTCGTTCACCTTTACCTTCCCCTTCTTCCCGCTCTTCTTCAAGGAACTGGGGATCGACGACCCGGGCCGCGCCGCCTTCATCACCGGCGTATCGGGTTGGGCGCTCGGTTTCGGCCTCGCCATCTTCAGCCCCATCTGGGGCGTCTTCGGCGACCGCTACGGACGGCGCTTGAACGTCGTGCGCGCGCTGGTGCTGGCCGCGCTGGTGCTTGGCCTGTCCGGGTTCGCGCAGAAC
>JAPPFU010000063.1:0-3038 GCA_028875085.1 Chloroflexota bacterium | reverse complement strand
GCTCATCATAAGCCGCTTCTTCGCGGGGGCGTTCGGGGGCGCGGGCGGCGCGATGCTCGCGCTCGTGGCCGCCGGGACGCCGAGGCCGCGTATCGCCTTCGCCACCGGCGTCATACAGTCGGCCATGTTCGTCGGCGCCACAGCCGGGCCGGTCATCGGCGGCATACTGTTCGACGCCTACGGGATGCGCATCGCCTTCTTCGCCAACGGCATCGGCCTCGCCGTTCCCGCGCTGATGATCCACCTGTTCGTGCGCGAGAGATTCCAGCGGCCGGATACGCCCCTCGCCGGCCCGATGGAGCCGTTCCGCGACCTGCTGCAAGCGGTGCGTTCGCGGGCGCTGTGGCCTTTGCTCATCATCGTCTTCCTCGTCCACTCCTCGATGCTGGTCACCTTTCCGGCGCTCCCGGTCATCGTGGAGGCGGTGGCGGGACCGGGCAACGCGGCGCGGGCGGCGGGCGTCGTCTTTATGGCGATGGGGCTGAGCCAGGCGATATCGGCCATCGCCATGGGATCCATCGCAACGCGCGTCGGTATGAAGCGCACCTTCGCCATCCTGTGCATCGGCGCGGCGGCGCTCTACGTCCCGCCCCTGTTCGCGGACTCGACGATGCAACTGGCGCTGCTGCTGGGGGCGGTCGGCCTCTTCCAAGGCGGCCTGGCGGGGACGGTCAACGGCCTGGTGGCGATGGCCTCGCCGCCGGGGCGGGAGGGCGCCATCTTCGGGGCGCAGCAGACGGTGCTGGCGGGCGCCATCGCCTTTGGCCCGCTGGTCGGCGGCGCGGTCGCCTTCGCCATCGACCTGCGCGCGCCCTTCGTGATGAACGCCGCGCTGTTCTTCGCCACGGCGATCATCGCCACGCTCCTCGTGCGCGAGGCGCGCCCCTCCGCCCACCGAGAGGCGCGCAAGGAGGCGGACAACCCGGCGCCGCAGGCGTAATGGAGCGTGTTTTCGTTTTTGCGTCCGAAAGCGTCCGATTTCGTCCGACGTAGGCGTGAGCGGATCGGGGTCATCGGAAGCCAATCGGGTGCGAATCGGAAGGTTTGCGGGGAAAATCGGACGTTGAGAGGACAGGCGGAGGGGGTTCGTCCTTCAAGTTCCCTCGGGGCGAACGAGGAAAAGGCCGGGGCGGACAGGGCAGCGGCGGGCGGGAGCATGCGTGCGTCCATAGGAGCATCGTCGCATGGGCGTTCTGCTTTGACAACGGACAAATGGCAGAGGGACGACGGCCGCCCCTCCTCTCTGCCATTCTCGCGAAAAGCCTGCCCCGTACTTGATACGAAGCCTCTCCCCGCGAAAGCGGGGAGAGGGAACCTCGCTTCGATTCGGGCAGCGCCGCGGCGAATTGACAAGTGCAGTTTGACAATCCATCAGCATCCTATATCCTGCAACAATCACTTGAAAGGAATAGCGAGATGACGCGCCCCAAGTACTTGGTGGAACTATTCAGCGGCTCTAGCGGCCTCCCTTCCTCTCAGCTGGAGAAGTGGCTGAATGAGCAAGCAGAGAACGACTACGCGTTCAAGCAGATGGTGGCAAACGCAAAACAGGTTGTCATAGTCATGGAAGACTTGCGGGCCTAGCCGTAGCGTTTCTTTACTCGCACCCGGGCATATGTGCGCCCACCGGAGTTTTTACTGGGGCGGCCTTACTCGCGCAGTAGCCGCAGCACATCCTCGTCAGCGCCGCACTCTACCGCTATCTGGTAGGGCGTCTTTCCGTGGTAAGTGAGCACGGTAATGTCTGCTCCGCTATGTAACAGCCTCTCGATAATCTCGTAATTCCAGGTTTGTTTCGATGCACGTTCCGCAGCCAAGTGCAGGGCTGTCCAACCAAACATGTCGAGCACGCGTGCTTCAACGCCAGCGCCTCTCTCCAAAAGATATTCAACTATTTCATAATTTCCATATTTTACAGCCCAGGGCAACGGTGTCAGGCCGAAACAGTCTGTCGATGTGATATTTGTGAAACGGTCGAGGAGTAATGAGCTCACTGCCGGGTTTTCATTGTGCTCTATCGCATAATGGAGCGCTGTCCAGCCGGAATGGTCTGCCGCTGTAATATCCGCGCCGCGGTCAAGGAGCAGCGCGGCTACAGTCGGGTTTACGTTGTATCTTGCCGCCAGATGCAGTGGTGTCTGACCAAAATTGTTTGTCGCTGTGATATCTGCGCCACGGTCGAGTAGCAACGCACTCACTGCCGGTTCTTCGTTATACCCTGCTGCTATATGCAACGGAGTCTGGCCGCTTGCGAGCAGGCTCCCGCCCGCTGTTGTTATTTCAGCTGTTGTCACTGCTTCGACATCCACGCCTAGGTCGAGGAGCCGCGCAGTCTCTGCCGGATCTAAGATGTACATTGCCGCGGAGTGTAGCGGTGTCTTGCCATACTCAACCCATGTGAGGAGGGTCTCGTCCTGGTCGAGGAGCTGCCTGATGCTTGCGGTTGAGGCGCCAGCCTCAGCAGCCTCACTGAGCAACTGCCGCGCGGCCCGTGGAGACAAGGCCAAGCCGGTTTCGAGCGCCGGCAGCTTGAATAATTGGAGCTTGACGGCGCAGTCGACGGCGGTCTCGCGACGGATGGAGATTTCAAGGAGCGGGCTCCCGTGTCCAGGCGTCCCTTTGAAGACCTTGTAGACCTTCCAGCGATCACCGTTGGTAAGGCGGCGTACTCGACACCCGCCATATTCGAGTAGGTGAGCATCTGAGCGCGGTGGTTCTCCAACGGTTCGTTCAGGCGTTTAGTCCCGATGAAGGCGGTGATCGGCGAGCCGTCCTGCTTCAACGTCTTACGTAGGACGTAGTCCGCCTTTTCTGCGTCGCTACCGACGTGATGCTCGGGGATGACCATCGCGGGGTCGGTCGTGTCCCAGCCGAGGGCGTTGAGGAGGGGGTCGACAAGCACCAAGCGCGTGCGCCTCTCATCCCTCTCGATAGCGGCGCCGTGGCTCTCGATACGCTGCTTGAGTCTCTCGATGACGGCGGCGAGCGCGTCGAGGCCGGGGGGTGCGGAGGATTCGGGCATGAGCTAAGGGTTGCCG
>JAPPFU010000129.1:6081-6963 GCA_028875085.1 Chloroflexota bacterium | reverse complement strand
CGCCGCAATCTCCGCGCGCAGTGCGTCGAGGCGGGCTTGCAGCGAGCCGTCGGCCATGGCGCAGGCGAGTATAGCAACGGGCTTGCCCCGTTCCGCTCCGCCTCGGCGCCGGGGCGTGCTTCACCGCGTCCCACGCGGTAACCTATGCGCCGCCACCCCAAGCGCCCCTGCGGAGTACGCCTACGCTATGACCGCTCCTCCCGCCGGTTCCCGCCTCGGCGACCTCTGCGTCAACGCTATCCGCTTCCTCTCCGTCGACGCCGTCGAACGCGCTAAGGTCGGCCACCCCGGCGCGCCGATGGGCTGCGCGCCTATGGCGTTCGCGCTGTGGGACCGCCACCTCAAGCACGACCCCGCCGACCCCGCGTGGCCTGACCGCGACCGCTTCGTGCTGTCGAGCGGCCACGCGTCGATGTTGCTCTACGCGCTGCTCCATCTGACCGGCTACGACCTGCCGATGGAGGAGATCAAGCGCTTCCGCCAGTGGGGCAGCAAGACGCCCGGCCACCCCGAGCACGGCCTCACTCCCGGCGTCGAGGCCACCACCGGGCCGCTGGGGCAGGGATTCGCCAACGGCGTGGGCATGGCCTACGCCGAGCGCTGGTTGGCGGAGCGCTACAACCGCCCGGGCCACGCAATCGTCGACCACCGCGTGTACGCAATCCTGTCCGACGGCGACCTGCAGGAGGGGGTAGCAGCGGAAGCGGCGTCCTTCGCAGGCGCGCACCGCCTGGGCAAGATCGTCTACCTGTACGACGACAACGGCATCTCCATCGAGGGCGACGTGTCGCCGACGTTCCGGGAGGACGTGGGCGCGCGCGTCCGCGCGGTCGACAGGGACGTGATTGGGCCCCAACACCGGATGGGCGTGGGCGTGGTTGT
>JAPPFU010000129.1:0-6071 GCA_028875085.1 Chloroflexota bacterium | reverse complement strand
CGGCGCCGCCGAAGGCGAGTTCGGCGACTGGCTCGCGTACGACTGGCACGTGATTGGCCCCATCGACGGCATGGACGTGGACGTGGTTGACGCGGCCATCGCCGAGGCACGGGCGGAGACGGAGCGCCCCAGCCTCATCATCTGCAAGACGACCATCGGCTACGGCGCGCCGACCAAGGCGGGTACAGCGGAAGCCCACGGCGCGGCGCTCGGCGCGGAGGAGGCCAAGGGCGCAAAGGAGGCGCTGGGCTGGGAGTACGGCGAGTTCGAGATTCCGGACGCCGCGCTAGCGCATATGCGCGGCGCGTTGGAGCGCGGCAAGCAGCAACGCGCGGATTGGCGCGCGCGCTTGGCCGACTACGAGGCGGCCTATCCCGCCGAGGCCGCGCAGTTGCGCCGCGACCTGGACGGCGCCCTGCCGGAGGGTTGGGATGCGAGGTTCGACGGCCTGTTCGACGCGGAGGCGGCGGACGGCAAGGCGATGGCCACGCGCGTCGCCTCCAACCGCGTGCTCAACGTGGCGGCGCAGACCGTCCACGGCCTCGTGGGCGGTTCCGGCGACCTGGCGCCCTCCACGAGCACGCGCATCGCGGCGCGGGGCGACTTCGGTTTCGAGGAGGCGAACGCGAACGTGCAGTTCGGCGTGCGGGAGCACGCGATGGGCGCCATCGCCAACGGCATGGCGCTCCACGGCGGCCTCATCCCCTACACGGCCACCTTCCTCGCCTTCTACGACTATATGCGCCCGCCCGTGCGCCTCGCGGCGCTGATGGAGCAGCGCGTCGTGTTCATCTACACCCACGACTCCGTCGCGCTCGGCGAGGACGGGCCGACGCACCAGCCTATCGAGCATCTGATGGGCATGCGCCTCGTGCCTGGGCTGACGATGATCCGCCCCGCCGATGCGACGGAGACCGCTGCCGCGTGGCGCGCCGCCTTGGAGCGGCGGAACGGCCCGACGGCGTTGGTGTTCACGCGGCAGAACGTGCCCGTGTTCGACAGGCGCGCCTATCCCTCTGCCGGGGAGGCGGGCAAGGGTGCCTACGTGCTGCGGGAGCCTGCGTCGCCGCCCGACGCCCTGCTCATCGCCACCGGCTCCGAAGTGCATCTCGCGTTGGAGGCGGCGCGGTTGGCGGACGCCGAGGGCATCGCCGCGCGCGTCGTCTCTATGCCGTCGTGGGAGTTGTTCGTGGAGCAGCCGCGCGCCTACCGCGACAGCGTGCTGCCGCCCGGCGTTCCCGCGCGCATCTCCGTCGAGGCGGGCGCGACGCTGGGCTGGGAGCGATGGATTGGCGAGCGCGGCGTGGCCGTTGGCCTCGACCGGTTCGGCGCGTCGGCGCCGGGTGCGGTGGCCATGCGCGAACTAGGCTTTACGCCCGAGCGCGTGTTGGAGGCGTTGCGCGAGGCCATCGCCCGCGCCGGAGCGTAGCCTCCCCTACTCTAATGGCCAGGAGAATCGGATGCCCCTGCTCGAACGCCTGAGCGAAGTTGAGCGCTCGACACTGTTGAACTACCCGGCGTTGGAGCACGACGACGCGCCTTCCGCTCCCCTGCGCAAGCCGCTCTCCCAGGCAACGCTCGCCGTCGTAACCACAGCAGGGCTGCACCTGCGGGACGATGCGCCCTTCCGCCACGGGGCGCCGCCCGACCACACCTACCGCGTCATCCCGTCCGACACGCCGCCCGCCGAGATAGTGCAGAGCCACACGAGCATCGGGTTTGACCGCACCGGCGTCTACCGCGACCTGAACGTTACGCTGCCGCTCGAGCGCGTGCGCGAACTGGTCGCCGTCGGCGAGGTAGGGGCGCTCGCGCCGCGCGTCTACTCCTTCCTCGGCGCGCAGCGCGACCCGCGCCGCACGGCGGACGAATCGGCGCCGGAGGTTGCGCGGCGCCTGCTCGACGACGGCGTGGATGCAGTGCTGCTGACGCCTACCTGACCGCTCTGCACGCACACGGGGTGTGTGATCGCGCGCAGGTTGGAGGAGGCGGGGCTGCCGACGGTGAATATCGCGTTGGTGCGGGAGCACGCGGAGCGCGTCAAGCCGCCCCGCGCGTTGGCCGTCCCCTTCCCGTTCGGCATGGCGTTCGGGCGCCCCAACGACGCCGACCTCCAGCGCCGTGTGCTGCGCCAGGCGCTCGCGCTGCTCCCCATCGCCGAGACGCCCGTGCTGGCGGCGTGGCCAGAGGAGGAGACGGGTTCGGTCGAACTGCTCCAGGCATCGCACGTGGAGCGGGAGGCGCCGGCGGACGCCGACGCGGCGGACGAACCGGCGCGCCTCCGTCCCTACTACGAACGGTGGTTGGAGGACAACGGCGGCAGGACGGCGGTGGGGCTCAGCCGCGTGCCCGCGCGCCGGCTCCGCGCACTGGTTCGATTCCTCCAGGCCTGCGAGCGCGGCGACGAGGCGGCGGACATGGAGGAGCGGCCAAGCGAAATGCCCGCCGCGCAGTTCATCCGCTACGCGGTGGACGACCTGAAGGCGTTCTACTACGAGGCCCGCATGGCCCAGCGCCCCAGCGACGATCGCGCCGAACTCCATCGCTGGTTCTGGGGACGAACGGCGGGGGGCCGCCTCGTCGCCGCCCTAGCCGAGCGCCTGAACGCATCGGACGACCCGGGCGAGCGCGCCATCGCGTTCGGCCTGGCGCGGTAAGGGACGCAGGGCCTTGGTAACCCCTCGTTTCATGCCTTTGCTAATTCGCACCTAAAGGTGCGATAATGAATGCGTGACCAGCCGCGAGTTCTTCACGCGAGCGAGGGGCTATGCCCGCAGGACAGGACAAGTCTTCCGCTTCGACCCCGCCCAGGGCAAAGGCAGCCACGGCAGGCTCTATGTCGGCGCGCGGTTCACTACGATGAAGCGGGGTGAGCTGTCCAAAGGCCTCCTGGCCGCGATGCTCCGTCAGTTGAACATCGACCCTAGGGAGTTCTGACCAATGCTCTACGCCTACCCCTGCCAGTTGACTCCCGATGAGGCGGGAGGCTTCGTCGCCGCCTTCCCCGACGTGCCGGAGGCCATCACCGGCGGGAGCGACCGCGCCGAGACTTTGGCGCTGGCGGAGGACGCGCTCGCCGCCGCCTTGGCCGGCTACGCCCACGCGAAGCGGGACATCCCCGCTCCCAGCGAGGCGTCCGGCGGCCAGGCGCTCGTGGCCGTGCCGCCCGTCGCCGCCGCCAAGCTTGCGCTCTACACGGCAATGAAGGCGCAGCGCATCACCAAAGTGGAGCTCGCCGCGAAGCTCGGCGTCAGCGAGGCCGCTGTCCGCAAACTGACAAACCCCGACCATCGCTCGCACGTGAGCCAGGTGCAAAGGGCGCTCAAAGCCGTCGGATGCAGCCTTGCCGTGGAGATAACCGCCGCCTGATTGCGTCAGTCGGCAATGCAGGCGATGCGCCCTTCAAGTTTCCCCAGGGTGAACGGATGGGGCGCGTGGCCAACGCGATAGGCTATGATGCGCGCAGTCCGGCGCTAGGAGACATGATGCGCGAACTCACCGCCGTTACGCTGATCGTCCTTGCGGGCGCGGCGCTGACCGCCGCCATGGTCTACGAGGCGGCGTTGGCGTCGGGCGTTGTGATGGCGCTGGTGGGCCTGGCCGTCGCGGTGATGTTCTGGGGCAGGCCCGGGGTGGACGACTCGCAGCCTGTATACGGCTCGCCGGAGGCGCTGGAGGAGGAGGAGCGCCGCCGCGCCGCGTTCCGCGCGCGCTTCGTCCTCAGGGCGCCGCTCGAAGGTATGGGCGTGGTGCTGGTCGTAACCCTGGGCGGAGCGGTTGCGATGGCGGCGATGGTCTACGAACTCCACTGGCTGACCGGCCTGTCGATGGTCGCGGTGGGACTGACGGTCGCCGTTATGTTCTGGCTGCGGCCCAAAGCGAAGGCGTAAGTCCGCCAGCGGCTTGTGCCCTGTGCGCCGCGCTAACCCAACCGGGCCGGGCACGCCATTCGGGAGGTGGATATGAAGGCGGCGGTTCTGCGCGAGGTCAACAAGCCCCTCTCCATCGAGGAGGTGGAGCTTGACCCGCCTAAGGAGCACGAGGTGCGCGTGCGCGTCGCCGCCGCCGGCGTGTGCCGCAGCGACCTGCACTTCATGCACGGCGCGGCAGTCATCCGCACGCCCGCCGTGCTTGGACACGAAGGCTCCGCCGTGGTCGAGGAGGTGGGCGCGCGCGTCAGCCGCGTCAAACCCGGCGACCACGTCATCCTCTCGTTCGCGCCGCACTGCGGCCAGTGCCCCTCCTGCCTGAGCGGACACGCGAACCTGTGCGACCTGCACATGGCGACAGCGGGGACGCTGTTCGACCGCACGGTGCGCCTGCACGCGGGCGGCGAGGACCTCGCGCACATGGGCAAGGTCGCGTGCTTTGCCGAGCAAGCGGTCGTCCCCGAGACGGGCTGCATCCCCATCGCCGAGGACTTTCCGTTGGAGCAGGCGGCGCTCATCGGGTGCAGCGTAACGACCGGCGTTGGCGCGGCGCTCTTCTCCGCCGAGGTGCGCCCCGGCGCGGCCGTGGCGGTGTTCGGCGTCGGTGGCGTGGGGCTGAACATCGTGCAGGGCGCGCGGCTGTCGGGCGCGGACAAGATCATCGCGGTGGACGTGAACGACGCGGCGCTGGAGTTCGCGGGGCGCTTCGGCGCGACGCACACGCTGAATCCGCGCGACGCCGACCCGGTGAAGCGCGTGCGCGAACTGACGGAAGGCGGCGCGGACTTCTCCTTCGAGGCGTTCGGCTCGGCGGAGACGGCGACGGCGGCGTTCGACGCCGCTCGCAAGCGGGGCACGGTCGTCATCGTCGGCCTTGCCCCGGTGGGCGAGCAGTTCGGCATCGACGCCGTGCAGATAGTCCGTCAAGAGAAGACGATCAAGGGCAGCTACTACGGCTCCGCCGTTCCCGCCGCCGACATGCACCGCATGGTGGCGCTGACCAACGCGGGAAAGATCGACGTGGGCGGCCTCATCACGCGGCGCTACCGCCTCGACGAGATTAACGAGGCCTACGACGAGCTGGCGCGCGGCGCCGTCGGGCGCGGCGTCATCACGCCCAACTAGCCGCGCCCGTCCGTCCGCCTCCGTAGTACAATGGCGCCGTCCGCCACCACGGAGAGGGCCTATGACCTGGACGAACGTCGCCCCCACCAGCGAAGAGCTGCACAAGGAACTGGAGAGCCAGATCCGCAAGGGCCTGGACGACGCCATCGACACGCTCAAATGGTGCCGCAAGCACCGAGGCGAGCGCCGCGCCATCGACACGATGCGCCTCGTGCAGTCCAACCTCGGCTACCTCGCCATGGCGCTCGACTGGGAGATGGAGAGCGACACGGCCAAGGCGCACATGGCGCTCAACCGCGTGTGGCTGCGCCCCGCCGAGGAGGTCGTCACCGAGGACTGGTCGACGCAGGGGTGCTAGGGGCGCGTGGAGTGTCCGGCGCACTCCCTCCCTCTTCGTAGGGACAGGTTTCAAACCTGTCCCTACCACGCACACGCAGGGCGGGAATGATGGGGGAGTAGGCGGCAGGCGATGGCGAGCATCAGGTTGAAGGTGGCGGAGGCGGAGGCGCGCGACGTGGGGCGCGGCGTCGTCCGCGTCGACCGCGCCGATATGCCCCGCCTCGGCTTGCAGTCGGGCGACGTGGTGCGCGTCAGTGGCAAGCGCGCCGCCGTCGCCAAGGCGCTCCCCGCCTACGCCGAGCAACGCGGCAAGGCGCTCGTGCGGATGGACGGCATCGTCCGCGAGAACGCCGACGCCGCCATCGACGAATGGGTGGAGGTGGAGCGCTTGACCGCGCCCGACGCGCGCGCCGTGGTGCTCGCGCCGTTGGCCGCGCCGCAGCGGGAGCCTGGCGAATCGGAGCGCCGCCACGTCGCCAACGTGTTGCTGGGGATGGCGGTGCAGCCGGGCGACAAGGTGCGCGCGGCGTTCCTGGGCGGCGTCTACCGCGAGTTCAGCGTAACGGAGACGCGCCCCAAGGGCGCCGTGGTGGTTACCGCCGCCACCGACCTCAAGGTGCGCGGCGAGAGCGTCGAGCGCGCCGAGCAGCAGGAGCGCACCGGCGTAACTTACGAGGA
>JAPPFU010000270.1 GCA_028875085.1 Chloroflexota bacterium | reverse complement strand
ACCCTGTTATCAGCTTCAGAGTGGACGGCTCTCCTCCCAAACGAAGTAGGCGAAGCATCAAACCGGAAAACTTGGAACTCGACCAGTCGATTCTATCACAGCGGCGAGATCATGACTCTTACCCTGAGCTCTCACATGTGGGACTCATCTTCGGCCTTACGATGATTTATCGTGGGCTGGATCCAGAACCAGATGCTGAGGCCCGGCGTTCGCAGAAGCCAGATGAGTTTCAAGGTTTTTTGTTTGAAGACGCCTCCAATCTCAGCCTGGTGCTGAGCCGCCTGCTGAAGAAGCCTGCTGTTAAGAAGGAGATATTGGGGCGACTGAGGGACTTCTATCCGTTAGTAGAAGACCTCGGCCTTGATACAAGTGGAGGGCTGGTGCAGACCTTCTTCCACGAAAAGGGCTTACACGATCTTATTCCCGCCACGCGATTGTCGGATGGAACTCTCCGCTACCTCTGCCTGCTGGCCGTGCTCTGCGACCCGGAGCCGTTGCCCGTCATCTGCATCGAAGAGCCGGAACTAGGTCTACATCCCGACATAATTCCTGAAGTGGCGAAGCTCTTGGTCGAGGCGTCGTCGCGTAGCCAGCTATTCGTCACGACGCACTCGGACGTGCTGATTGACGCGCTGTCGGACACGCCCGAGGCGGTGGTTGTCTGCGAGAAGGTGGATGAGGCGACACAGTTGCGCCGCCTCGACGCGGAGAAACTCAATCCCTGGCTAGAGAAGTACCGGCTGGGGGAGCTTTGGAGCCGCGGCGAAATAGGGGGAAATCGGTGGTAAACACCAAACTGTATGTGGAAGGCGGTGGCGATAGGAGAGAAACGAGGACGGCATGTCGCCGAGGGTTCGAATTTTTCCTCAGGAGTGCGGGGCTCTCGGGAAGGATGCCTCGCGTCGTGCCCTGTGGCCGCCGCGACAACGCCTACGATGACTTCAAGACGGCCCATATGCACAACGATGAGGTCGCTATGCTCTTGGTGGACGCGGAGGGGCCGGTAACAGCAGCGGGGCCCTGGGCGCATCTGGCCAAGAACGGTGGTAAGGACAGCGATTGGAAGCGACCGAAGGGTGCCAAGGACAGGCAGTGCCACCTGATGGTGCAGATGATGGAGTCGTGGTTCCTCGCCGATAAGGACGCACTCGCGTCATTATACGGGGACGGTTTTCGAAAGAACGCGCTTCCGCAGAATCTGAAGATTGAGCAGATACCTAAGGAAGATGTTCGTAAGGGCCTGGAGCGCGCCACCCGCGACACCAACAAAGGGGCCTACCACAAAGGAAAGCACAGTTTCGCGATACTGGCGCTGTTGGACCCGGTGAAGGTTACGGCGGCATCGCCGTATGCCGACCGCCTTATCAAGGCGCTCTAAAGGGAATCGCGCTCTCCCTCCCTTGAGCGCGCGGCGCGAGACCGCTAATATGCATACAGGCAGCATAGAGAGGAGGGCAGCCATGACCACCGCGCGAGCCGACCGACTCGGATACGTGGCGATGAAGGTCGAAGACCTCGACCGCTCCGTCGACTTCTGGACGAACGTCGTCCAGCTGGAGGTGAGCGACCGCGAGGGCGACCGCGTCTACCTGCGCGGCGGGATGCAGCACCACTGGATCGTGCTGGAGGCGACGGACGGCGAGCCAGGGTTGGCGCGCCTCGGCGTCGAAGTGGCAAGCCGCGACGAACTGGACGCCATCGAGCGCCGCCTCGCCGACGCGGGCGTGGCCGTGGAGAGCGGCGACGGCCTCGCCTCCGACTACGTGGATAGGTTCGTCCGCTTCGACGACCCTGCCGGCAATCCCATCGAGCTCTACCACGATATGGTAACCATGGCCGTGCCGCCCAAGCCCGTCAACGTGGAATTGTGGGACGTGCAGCACGTCGTGCTGGGGCAAACGGACGTCAAGGCAGCGGAGGAGTTCTACGCAGGCCTTCTGGGCATGCGCGTCTCCGACCGGATGGGGCGGCGCGTCACCTTCATGCACTTCCGCAACGGTTGGCACCACGGCATCGGCCTCGGCGCTACGGGACGCGCGGGGCTGAACCACATCTGCTTCCAGCCGCCCGACCTCGACAACACGATGCGGGCGCGGGCGCGGGTCAGGCACGCCAAGATCCCCATCACCAGAGACCTGCTCAAGCACGGACCCTCCGGCTCGGTGGGCTTCTACTGCCAGGGGCCCGACACGGTGGTCGAGTTCAGCTTCGGGGCGCGGCGCTTCGGCGAGGACGAGGCGTTCAAGCCGCGTCTGCTCCCCACCGACCGCGCCACGGGCGACGTCTACCAGGCGGGACTCGGCGACGGCGAACTCGACATCCTGCGCCAGCTTGAGCGCCAGCCCACCGCCGCCGGGTAGCCCGGCCGCCGGGTAGCCCGGCCGCTGGATAAATCCCGGCGGCGCCGTTAGGATGTCGGCCAGGCGCTGCGCCGGCTCAGCGAAGGAGGAACAATGGTGGAATCGGCGAACAGGAACATGCAGATCAGCTCCCTGGTTCTCCTAGTGATAGCGGCGGCGCTGATTCCCTTCACGGGACTGCTTATGCTCATGAGCGAAGCGAGCCTGATGTGGCTCATGGCCATATCCTTCTTCGTCGGGCTGTTCGCGCTCGTGGGGGGAGCGTTCATGGCCGATAAGGCAGCTCGGGAGTAACTCCTCCGCGTCTGACCTCTCCGCGCCCCGCGAAAGTAGACCTCAGCGCCCCTGGGGCGCGTTGCGCACTTCCTCCACCGTAGGGACAGGTTTCAAACCTGTCCCTACAACGTGACGCACGGAGTTGGCGGCGGGCAAGCGAAGAGGAGCAGGTCATTCACCTGCTCCTCTTGACGTTCGCCGTTCAGACGCGGATTAGTGGTCCTCCGCGCCCGGCGTTATGAGAGCACCGCCGGGACCGGCAGGCGCGGGATGCGCCGCTCACCGGTTTCCGGCGCTGGCCTACCGGCTGCTACGCGTGCGCGTGCTCCTCGGCGTGGTGCTCGTGTCCGTCGCACTCGTGGATGTCGTGGACGTGCCCGGGCTCGTCGGCGTGGTGCTCGTGCCCGTCGCACTCGTGGACATCGTGGACATGCTGGGTGGTCATAGCACCCTCCTTCCTGATGGTTCCAAGCAGCATAGCACGCCGATGGATGCTGTCAAGCCCCCCGGCTGTCTAGAAGCGTCGGCGCCCCGGCTCACTGCGCGACGCGCCAGACCGCGCCCTCCGGCGAATCGGTGAGCGAGACGTCCATCGCTGCTAGCTCGTCTCTGATGGCATCGGCCTCGGCGAAGCGGCGTTCGGCGCGAAGGTGGGCGCGACGGTCTACGAGGTCTTGGATGCGCCGTGCCAACTCCGGGTCCAACGACGCTTGCGGCTCTGCGAAGGTGAAGCCGATGACCTCCTCGCCCAGCGTCCGCAGCGCCTGCTGCGCGTCGCGCGCGTCGCCGCCCTCGGCGACGGCGCGGTTGATGGCGCGCGCCAGGTCGAACAGCGCCGCCAGTGCCTGCGGCGTCCCGAAGTCGTCGTCCATCGCCTCTATGAAGCGCGCGCGGTAAGGCTCGGGGTCAAACGCCGCGCCTCCGCCGCTCGAGGCTGCAAGCGCCTGACGGAGGCGGGCGACGGCGCGGCCGGAGGCGGCCATGAGTTCGTCGGAGTAGACCGCCGGACTGCGATAGTGAGAGGAGAGGATGAGGTGGCGCAGCGCGTCGGTGGAATGCGCGGCTAACGCCTCGGCGATGGTCACGAGGTTGCCCAGCGATTTGGACATCTTCTCCTGCCCCAACAGCATCATCCCATTGTGCATCCAGAAGCGGGCGAGCGGTTGGCCGTCGTTGAACGCCTCGCTCTGCGCGATCTCGTTCTCGTGGTGAGGAAACACCAGATCCTGGCCGCCGCCGTGGATGTCCAACGTGCGGCCCAGGTAGTTGAGCGCCATGGCCGAGCACTCGATGTGCCAGCCCGGACGCCCAGGCCCCCACGGACTCTCCCACGACGGCTCGCCCGGCTTGGCGGCCTTCCATAGGACGAAGTCCATCGGGTGCTCTTTCTGCGCGCTCGCCTCTATCCGCGCCCCCGCACGCATCGTCTCCAAACTGCGCCGGCTCAGCTTCCCGTAGCCTGGCGCGCGCGCAACGCGGAAGTACACGTCGCCCCCCGCCGCGTAGGCCGCCCCCTGCGAGACCAGTCCGCCGATGATCTCCAGCATCTGCGGCGTCTGCTCCGTCGCGCGGGGATAGTGATGGGCCGGGCGCACGTTCAGCGCCTCCAGCATGCGGAAGTATGCGGCGATGTGGCGCTCGGCTAGGTCGGCCACCGCCGCGCCCTCCCGGCTCGCCCGCTCGATGAGCTTGTCGTCGATGTCGGTGAAGTTCTGCACGTGGAGCACGGCGTAGCCGCGATGCTCCAGATAGCGCCGCGCCGCGTCGAACACGATCGCCTGCATCGCGTGCCCCACGTGCGCCTCCGCGTAGGGTGTGATGCCGCACACGTACATCCGTACCTTGTCCCCGTCCATTGGGGCGAACTCGCGGACGCCGCTCTCCAGCGTGTCGTAGATCCTCATACGCGCTCGATGGCGGCCGCGGCGATGGCGGCGATGCCCGCGCTCGCGCCCGTGTACCCCAGGCCGTCCTCCGTCGTCGCTTTGACGTTGACGCGCCCCTCGTCGGCTCCAAGCGCGCGCGCGAGCGCCGCGCGCATCGCGGGCAGGGAGGGCGCGAGCGTGGGACGCTGCGCGATGATGGTTGCGTCCACGTTCTCCAAGCGATAGCCCGCCTCCCGCACTAGCGCCATCGTCCGTTCCAACAGCGCGATGCTGGACGCGCCCTCGGGCACGGCGTTCGGGCCGTCGGCGGGGAAGTGGGCGCCGATGTCCCCAAGCGCCGCCGCGCCCAGCAGCGCGTCGATGACGGCGTGCGCCAGAACGTCGCCGTCGCTGTGGCCCTGCAAGCCCCTGCCGTAAGGAATCGCCACGCCTCCCAGGATGAGCGGGCGGTCCGGTGCGAGCGGGTGCGCGTCGTAGCCGATGCCGGAACGCGTCACGCGGGCGCTCCCCGCCGCGCAAGCAGCGCCTCGGCCACGGCCAGATCGTCGGGCGTCGTAACCTTGATGTTGGCGTAGTCGCCCTCATAGACGCGCACCCGCGCGCCAAGCCGCTCCACCATCGCCGCGTCGTCCGTCGCGTCGCCGCTCGCCTCCGCGTGCGCGCGCTCGAGCAGGCTGCGGCGGAACGCCTGCGGCGTCTGCACGGCGGCGAGGCGCTCACGGTCGAGCGTGGCGGCGACTTCGCCCGCGCCGTCAACCTCCTTGAGCGTGTCCTTGGGGCGGACGGCGGGGACGGCGGCGCCGGTGGCCTGCGCGGCGTCGAGAGCGTCGGCGATGAGGCGCTGCGTAACCAGCGGGCGCGCGCCGTCGTGGACGAGCACCCACTCGCACGCGCCCAGGGCGGCAAGGCCGAGGCGCACCGAGTCTTGGCGGCGCTCCCCGCCGAGGCGGACGGCGCTCACCTTGGCCAGCCCCTCGGCCTGGCGGAGACGCTCCGCCTCCGCGAGGTTGGTCTGCGACGCGACCAGCACGACCTCGTGAATGAGCGGGCTCGCCTCGAACGCGCGCAGCGAGTGGAGCATGAGCGGTTGCCTCGCAAGCGCGGCCAGCGACTTGTCGACGCCGCCCATCCGCGTGGAGCGGCCCGCGCACAGGATGACGGCGCCTACGCGGTCAGTGGGCATGGCGCGCGAGGATAGCACGCGCGCTACGCGGCGGCGCTGATGGCCGCGTACTGCTCGTCCGTCAGCCGCCAGTCCGACGCCGCGTAGTTCTCGTCCACTCGCTCCACCCGGTTCGTCGCCGGAATCGTAACCGCCCACGGCGAGCGCACCGCCCAACTGATAAGCGCCTGCGCCACCGTCTTGCCCGCCTCGGCGGCCGCCCGCTCCAATGCGGCGGCCAATTGCGGGCGGCGCTTCAACTCCCCGTCCAGCCGCCCCTGCGCCAGCGGGCTGTAGCCGATGATCGTGACGCGGTGCTCCTCGCAGTAGGGCAGCAGATCCGCCTCGATGCCCCGCGCGAACACCGAGTAGAGCACCTGGTTGGCCGCGACGCGATGGCCGCCGGACAGGTCGCGCAGCGCCGCGTCGGCGGCCTGCATCTGCTCCACCGAGAAGTTGCTCACCCCCGCGAAGCGCACCTTCCCTTCCTTGATCACCCGCGCCATCCCCTCCATCGTCTCCTCGATGGGGATGCTCGGACTCGGCGCATGGAGTTGATACAGGTCGATGACGTCGATGCCCAGGCGCGCCAGCGAGCGGTCGCACGAGCGCACCAGGTCGGCGGCGCGGTGGTTCTCCGGCGAGACTTTGGTGGCGATGAAGTACGCCTCCCGCTGCCCGCTGATCGCCTGCCCCACGTAGTTCTCCGTCCGGTACGACTCCGCCGTGTCGATGAACGGCCCGTCCAACTCCAGCGTGCGCCGGATGACCGCCTGGTCGCCCTTGTAGAGCCACGTGCCGAACCCGACCTCCGGAATCTGCACGCCCGTGTCGCCGAGGGGTTTGTACCGCATGGAGCCTCCGCCGCGCCGCCGCTAGCCGCAGGCGCGCCCCAAGGTTTTACACGCTCTCCCGCGCACGGCGCAAAGGGGGAAGGAGGAGGGGCGTGGTTCGACAGGCTCACCACGAGCGGATGCAGGGGGCTACCGCGGCATCCTGCACAGATTCTTGTTCGCCAAAAGCTTCCGCTGATTGTCCGTGAAAGTGGAGGTTCGACGCGTCGAGAAGACCTTGCCACGAGGATTGCTGACCAGACGATGATCGTTAAAGTCCTCTTGCAGGAGTTGATCGTTCGAATAGAGCAGGCGGGCGCGGCTGACGCGCGCGAGGCCGATGATGTGAGGGTCGTCTGACCGCAGGACGTTCCTGGACTCCAGTTCGCGCGCCGCCTCGTTAACCGCGTCGTCGTCTACGCTCTGAACAATGCCCCCTTGGATCGCCTGAG
>JAPPFU010000056.1 GCA_028875085.1 Chloroflexota bacterium | reverse complement strand
GTCCAGCACGGCGCGCAGCATAACGATGAGGATATCGCGTTCGCCCGCGATACGCGCCAGGGCGTAGCCCTCCATGTCCACGACCGCAGCGCCGGTCGCGGCGTGAGCGGCGCGCTTCGCCTCTGGCGTCAGCAATGGCTCCTCCACGGTAAGCAGCGCGCCGGAGGCCGCCGCGATCCCGGCGGCGCGTAAGGCGTCGGCGGCAGGGTAGGGGCCAAGTTCAATAGGCGCCGCACCCTCGGCAAGGGCGACGTCGCAGAGCACCGAGGCGCCGGCGGAAAGGCCGGGGCGCAAGCCACCCGCGAATCCCAAAGAGAGCACGGCAGAGGGGAGCTCCGCGTCCAGCAGCGCCGTGAAAGCGGGCGCGGCCTCGTGGCCGACGCCCGTGACGGCGGCGCGGCAATCGCGGTTGTCGCCGGGGTCGAGACCGCCGAGCTCGCGTCCGGTGGGCGCGACGACGAGGAGGCGCGCTGCCGCCGCCATGCCGCTAGCCCTGGCCGGCCTCGGCGGCCTTGCGGCGCTGATAGGCCTCGTAGGAGTTGCCCTTGGCCGTGTCCTTCCCGGTGAAGCGGATATTGGCGACCTCCGCGTAGGAGAGGCGAAAAGGGCCGCGCCCCTGCAGGTCGAAGTAATCGAGGAAGGGAGGCGCCGCCCGCGCGTCGCGGTTGGACAGATAGCCGACGACGCTGCCTCCGTCGGCGCGGTCGATGGTCACGTTGCCCCGGTAGTCGAAAGCGAGGTCAACCACGGCGGGAACGTCCACCGCACCGTCTTGGGCTGGGTCCCAGCCCTCGAGGGAGAGTTCGTCCGCCTCGGCGGGGTCGTGCTGCGTCGACACGGCGGCGCAGCTAGAGCTTGCCGCTGAGCGTCGAGGCCGCCGCCTGTTTGAAGCCCCGCCAGGTAGTGAAGGTAGCGTGGACGGCGGTCGGCTCGTGGCCGGAGTGCACCATGCAGTCGCGGCAGGCCGGATTGCCGCTGGCGAAGCCGTAGTCGTCCCAGGGCGTCTCCTCCATCAACTCCTTGAAGGTGGAGGCATAACCTTCCTGAAGCAGGTAGCAGGGCTTCTGCCAGCCGAAGATGGTGTAGAGCGGATTGCCCCAGGGGGTGCACTCAAAGTGCTCCTTGCCCATGAGGAAGCGCAGGAAGAGGGGCGATTGGTTGAAGCGCCAACCCTTCTTCTTGTCCGACAAGATGTCAGTGAACAACTGGTTGGTCTTGGCGCGATGGAGGAAATTCTCCTGGTCGGGCGCCTTGGCGTAACTATAGCCGGGCGAGACCATCATCCCTTCGACGCCGACGCGCATCATCTCGTCGAAGAAGTCGCGGACGCGCAGCGGGTCGGTGTTGTCGAACAACGTAGTGTTGGTCGTAACGCGGAAGCCTCGGCGCAGCGCCTCCTCGATGGCCTCCACCGCAACGTCGTACACCCCGTCGCGGCAGACCGCCTCGTCGTGCTCCTCGCGCAGGCCGTCCATGTGAACGCTGAATGACAGGTACTTGCTCGGCGTGAACAACCCCGCTTCCAACTTCTGCTTGAGGAGGAGAGCGTTGGTGCAGACGTAGACGTACTTCTTGCGCGCGACCAGCGCCTCGACGAGCTCGCCGACGTGTGGGTAGAGCAGCGGCTCGCCGCCGGGGATGCTCACCACCGGCGCGCCGCACTCGTCCACGGCGGCCAGCGCCTGCTCGACGCTCATGTTCTTGCGCAGTATCTGGGCGGGATACTGGATCTTGCCGCACCCCGCGCACGCCAGATTGCACCGCAGCAGTGGCTCCAGCATCAACACCAGCGGATAGCGCTTGCGCCCGCGCAGGCGTTGCTTGACGACGTAGGACGCGACCGTCCACGCTTGCGACGCGGGGACGCCCATCTAGCCGAGCCTCGTTGCGCTGACCATAGCGGCAGGCACTATACCCTACTTGTCCCGCCGTATGAAGTAGTCGGCCATCGCGCTAATGTCCGCTTTGGCCTCCGCTGGCAGGCGCAGCCCGCCGACGGCGTCCACCGCCGCGTCGGCATGCTCCGCCGCCGTCGCCTGGACGAACTCGCGCGCGCCGCGGTCGGCCAGCATCACCAGCACGCGCTCCACGTCGTCCCCCGCCACTTCGTCGGCGGCGTAGGCGCCGCGCAGCCACTCCCGCTCCTTATCGTTCGCTTGCTGGAACAGATGCACGATGGGCATGCTCTTCTTCTTGCGGCGGATGTCGGCGCCCACAGGCTTGCCCGTCGCCGCCGGGTCTCCCCAGATGCCCAGCAGGTCGTCGCGCACCTGGAAGGCCAATCCCAGCTCGCGCCCGCATCTCCCGAAGGCCGCCGCCGCGGCGAGGTCGTTGGTCGCCACCAGGCAGCCGAGGAGCATGGCGCAGTCGATCAGTGCGCCCGTCTTGCGTGACACCATCGCCAGGTAGTCGTTCGTCGTCACCTCGTCCGACTCTTCGAACGACAGGTCGAGGTACTGCCCCTCGATCATCTCCAGATAGCGGGAGGTGAGGGCGGCGGCGGCCGCCTTTGCCGTTGCGGATGGGACACCGGCTTCGGAGAGGCTCAGCAGCGTCAGGTCGGCGACGACGCGCATCGCGTTGCCTGCCGCCAGCGCCGGATGCACGCCGTACACCGTCCACGCCGTCGGGCGCCCGCGCCGGGTGGCGTCGCCGTCCTGGATATCGTCGTGCAGCAGCGAGAAGTTGTGGATGAGTTCAAGCGCCGCGGCGGCAGGCAGCGCGTCGGGCCAGCGCCCCCCGGCCATCTCGCACGACGCCAGCGCCAGCACAGGCCGCAAGCCCTTGCCCGCATCCTCGTCCACCGGCCACCCCTCGCTGTCCTGCCAGCCCAGGTGATAGCGCAGGATGTCGAACAACGCGCCCCCGCCTTCGGGCAGCGACGCGCGCATCCGCTCCCGCACGGCGGGGACGTAACGTTCGACCAACGCGGAGACGCGGCGCTCGGAGTCGCCGGTCACAGTTCGCCGTGAAGCCGCTTGAGCTCCGTCTCCATCGAGGCCATGCGCTCCTCTATCGGCCACTTGCTGACGGCCACGACGATCAGCATCGCTAGGCTCACGAACGGGACCGCCATGAAGAGGCAATACCACACAGGCCAGCCGAGGCGGTAGAAGATGCGCCACCAAGCGAATAGTCCGATAACGGAGGAGACGAGGGCCAGCAGCAGGATGACAGGCATGGGATGCTCCTTGGGGCGGACTATGCGCCCCGGCCCAGGGCTTCGATGAGTTCGGCGGTGTGCAGGACGCCCAGGCGGAAGTAGTCGCGGCGGATGTGCTCGTTGGGCGCGTGGATGCGGTTGCCGGGGTAGTCCACCCCGCACGAGGCTACCGGCACGCGGAGGATCTCCTGCACCGGATACTGCGGCCCGGTGCCCGTCATGCTAGGTTGGAGGTAGGGTTCGCTCCCGTAGACCGTGCGCGCCGTGTCGGCAACCACCTTGACGAACGGATCGCCGATGGGCGTGCGCGCGGGGTGCTCGCTGGTCAGCACGCTGATGGACACATCGCTGTAGCCATGCTCGTCCAGGTGGCTGCGCAGGCTCGCCAGCACCTCCTGCGGGTCCTGATTGGGCACGAGGCGAAAGTCCATCTTCACCCGCGCCACGGCGGGCAGAATGGTCTTCGCGCCCTGCCCCGTGTAGCCCGCCACGACGCCGGCGACGTTGGCCGTCGGGTCCATAATCATGCGGCGTCGGAACTCGAACCCCGTCGCCTCGCCCAGGCTCATCTCTACGCCCAGGTCGCGGCGGAACTCGTCGTCCGTGTCGGGCAAGCGCCGCAGCGCCGCCAGCTCCTCCTCAAGCGCGGGGCGGATGCGGTCGTAGAAGCCGCGCAACTTGATGCGCTCGCCCGCGTCCTTGAGCGACGCCAGCGCCCAGATGAGCCGCCACGCAGGATTGGGCACCGTCGGCGCGTAGGACGAATGGGAATCGCGCGAAGCGGCGCGGCACTCCAACTCCACGTACAGCAGCCCCTTCACGCCCAGCGTGATGAGCGGGCGCCCGTCCCAGTTCACGCCGCCGCCCTCCCAGACGCAAAAGTCCGCCTTGAGCGTGTCGGCGTGCTGCTCGACGAAGTCGTGGAAGCCGGGACTGCCGATCTCTTCGGCTCCCTCCAAGCAAAACTTAACACGCAAAGGGATGTCGCCCTTGGTCGCGCGCAGCGCCTTGATGGCCGCGAGCCGCGCGATGAACGGCCCCTTGTCGTCCGAGATGCCCCGGCCGTACAGGGCGCCGTCCTTCTCGAAAGGCTCGAAGGGCGGCGAGTCCCATTCGTCCAACGGGTCGGGCGGCTGCACGTCGTAGTGGTTGTAGAAGAGCAACGTCTTCGGAGAATCGTGCCCCGAGTCGGCGAAGACGACGGGGTAGCCGGGGTCGGCGGTCGGCATAATCACCGGCTCGAACCCGGCGCCGCGCAGCTCCTCCGCCACCATCTCGGCGCACTCCAGGATGCCGACGCGCTGGGCGCTGATGCTGGGCTGCGCCGTGAGCCGCTTCAGGTCGTCCAGCGTCTCTTCGAGATGCGCGTCGATGTAGTCCTGCGTGGCCTTGTCCATATGCTGGCCTCCTATCCGGGCGTGACCGCCGCTGAGCGCGAGCCGCCCGAAATGGTAGGCAACGCGTCTCCTATGCGCAACGCCGACCGCCGAACCTGCCGCTCCGTTCGGCCCACGGGACATCGAAGCGCATGCGGCGCAAGGCTAGTTTCTGCCGAAGCCGGGCTTCCACGAGCCGCGCGATGGCCGGCGCGCCATGTAGTCGAGGATATCGCGCAGCAGGGAGCGCTCCTGCTCCAAGCGTTCCCTCGCCGTCGGCGCCTCCAGCAGGCGCTGCTGCTCCTCCTTGTCGCCGGACAGAAAGTCGGCCCAGAAGAAGGAGAGTGCAACGGGGTCGTTAGGGAGGTGCGCGCTGCGCATCCAGCCGCCGCGCCGTGCCGCGAGCGCCTGGATGAGGCGGCCGCCCATCTCCCGCACCTCATCCACAAGGCCAGGGTCGACGGCATCCTCGGTGGGCGAAGTGTCTAAGAAATGCGCCTCGGCGGAGAGGTAGGGCCGGCTGTGGTCGAAGGACTCAACGCGGAAGCGCCGCTCACCGGTAACGGTCAGGCGCAGTTGGCCGTCCTCGGCCTCCCGCACGCTCTTGATGCGAGCGGTTGTGCCCACCTCAAAGGGAACCGCGTCCGGATCGCCGGCTTCCATTCCCCTGCGCAGCAACAGCACGCCGAAGGGTTCGTCGGCGTCCAAGCACTCCTGGGTCAGTTGGCGGTATCGAGGCTCGAAGACGACGAGGGGCAACTCCATGCCGGGGAAGAGCACAACGGCTTGGAGCGGGAACAGGCGCAGCCACATAGCGGGATGGTACACGAGCGGCGCGAAGGGGCGTAGCGGTCTACTCCACCGTCTGCACGTGCGGGTAGGTGGCCATCTTGACGTCGGAGGTAACCAGCGCGCTCCGATGCACCCTCGCGGTGGCGACGATGACCTGATCGGCGGGGTCGCGGTGAAATCGTCCGGGCAGTTTGGTCGACTCGACGGCGATCTCCGGCGTCAGCTCCAAGAGCGAGACGCCGGGGTATTGGAACGCCAGGCGGAACCACTCCGATACCTCGACGGGCAATTCCAAGCGCCCGTACTCGCAGAGCTTCGCGACCTCCCAGCAGGAGAACGCGCTGACGCCGATGCGGTCGCCTTCACTGGCGGCGATCGCCTGGCGCTGCGCCTCGCTCAGGCGATCGGGGTCGATGGTCCACCAGATCCACGCGTGGGTGTCCAGCACAATCATGCGCCGCTCTCCCACTCGTCCGCCGCCACTGCGTCGTAGGGGCTGTCGTACCGGTAGGGCTCGCCCCGCAGCGGGTATTGGGCGTCCTTCGGCGGAGCCTGCTTCACCGCCCATTGCGGCTCAGGCTCCAGGGTGAAGTCCCGCCCGTATTCGAGCATGTAGATCCGCGGATTCGCGCTGTTGACGTTGACGACCCGATACATAACCGCTTCCTCCATTACTAGAGAGTCATGCGACTCCTGGCCTGATACCTTCAACTGTTCCCACGCGATGGTCGAGGCTTCCGTTCCCTGCACCTCGATGCGCTCGGTGCGCCCGTCCATCTCCACCAGAAGGTCTGCGCCGCCGCGCTCCACCTCGATGTTCGCTCGGCCTCCGTGCTCCTCCCTGAGGTGGCGGCGCACGATGGCCGCGGCTTTCCGATCCGTGCTCAGCCCCTCCATCGCCCGGCGCTCCGCGTCGGTGAGGGCGACGGGAACCGACGGATAGCGGCTCGACGCCTGGGCCTCTTGCGTCGCGGCGGGGGGCGGAGCGGGCGCCGTCACGTACGGCGCGCGCCGCCTTGGCCGGTTGTGCGCCGCCCGCAGTTCCTCTGCGCGCCGCGCCCCCCGATCCGTCTCCGCCGCCTGGGTCGCCGCGTCGTCGTCCGGGTCAGCCACCAGTCGGAACAGGCCCCGCCCCACCCGCCACGCCTGCGGCGCCCCGCCGTCTTTGACGAAGCTGCCGATTCCGCCGCCTGTCATCGAGACGCTGGCGTTGAAGGGGCGGACGTTGATGGTGCTCGGCTTGAACGCCTCGATGAGGTGTTCGCGGATGTCCCCTGTCTTCCACTCGCGGGGTATCAGCCCCTGCTCGCGCAGAGCGTAGATGCGTTGCCAGAATTCGGGGCGCGCTCCGTTCATCGCAACCTCCTTGTCTGATACGGCAGCACCATTACTCTACATTATCGTACCGTACATTGTCAAATTCTAAAGATACACCCAATGCGACCTCCTAAGTCGCGCTTGGCAATGGAGAGCGTGGTTGCCCGTTGCGCGCGCTGGCCCGCCCGGCGGGATTCGAACCCACGACACCTGGTTCCGAAGACCAGTGCTCTGTTCCGCTGAGCTACGGGCGGGGGCTGTTCGCGGCGCACGTCATCGGCGTGGCGCGAATCTCGGAAGGGTAGGGGATGGGGTGAGCGGAGGGAATTGAACCCTCGATCTCCAGGGCCACAACCTGGCGTCTTAACCCCTCGACCACGCCCA
>JAPPFU010000197.1 GCA_028875085.1 Chloroflexota bacterium | reverse complement strand
GCCCACGCCGCACGCGCGCAGCACCGGCCCGGTGATGGAGGCGTTGATCGCCTGCTCGGCGGTGAGCACGCTGACGTTCTTGGTGCGCGCCTGGACGATCTCGTTGCCGAACACGAGATCTTGCACTTCGTCGGCGTAGCCTGGCATCTCGTCGAGGAAGCGGCGCAGCGCGGGCCAGAACTCGGCGGGCGCGTCTTGGTACACCCCGCCGATGCGCATGTAGGACACGGTGATGCGCGCGCCGCACAGCATCTCGAACATATCGAGGATGCGCTCGCGCTCACGGAAGCAGTACATCAGCGCCGTCCCGCCAAACCCGCCCAGCTCCGCCAGGAAGAAGCCCACGCCGATGAGGTGGCTGGCGACGCGCTGTAACTCCGCCGCGATGGTGCGCAGGTATTTGCCGCGCAGCGGAACGTCGATGTCCACCAGCTGCTCCGCCGACAGGACGAACGCCTGGTTGTTGGTCATCGAGGCTACGTAGTCGAGGCGGTCGGTCAGCGTGATGACCTGCGTGTACTGGCGCTCCTCCGCCAGCTTCTCCGTGCCCCGGTGCAGGTAGCCGATGACCGGCTCCACGTCCTGCACGTTCTCCCCGTCGAAGGTTACGCGCATGCGGAACACGCCGTGGGTGCTCGGGTGGTGGGGCCCGATGTTGACGGTTACCGGCTCGGTGCGCAGCGCCATGTGCTATCCGCCGTGGGGCCACGTGTAGGGCAGCGGCGGCTCGAGGTAGTCGCGCCGCAGCGGGTGGCCCTCGAAGCCCTCCCACGTCAGGATGCGACGCAGGTCGGGGTGGCCCTCGAAGCGCACGCCCATCAGGTCGTAGACCTCGCGCTCTTGGAGCACGGCGCCGCGCCACACGCCCGACACCGTCGGAAGCGCCGGGTCGTCGCGGCCGTAGACGCGCGTCTTCACCACGCAGGTCGCGTTGCGCCGCAGCGAGGTCAAGCGGTAGACCACCTCGAAGCACTCCACGTAGTCCACCGCCGTCAGCGAGTTCAGCATTGCGAAGTCGAGCGCCGGGTCGTCGCGCAGGTAGGCACACACCTCGGCGATGGAGCCGGGCGCCACGTAGACCGCGCCGTCGTCCGCCGACAGCGCCGCCTCGCCGAACGCGGCGCGCAGGGGCTCGGCCAGTTCGTGGCCTGTTGCCGCTACGGACACGCCTACGCCCCCGCCGGCTGCGCGCCGAGGCGGTACTTCTTGATCTTGTCGTGCAGTTGCATGATGCCGTAGAGCAGCGCGTCGGGGCGCGGCGGGCAGCCGGGCACGTACACGTCCACGGGCACGATGTGGTTCACGCCCGGCACCACGCTGTAACCCTGGTAGTAGGGGCCGCCGGAGGTGGCGCAGACGCCCATAGCAATCACCCACTTCGGCTCCGCCATCTGGTCGTAGATGCGGCGCACGGCGGGCGCCATCTTCCACGTCAGCGTCCCCGACACGATGAGCAGGTCGGCCTGGCGCGGCGAGGCGCGCATCGCCTCCATGCCGAAGCGCGCGAGGTCGAAGCGCCCCATCGCGGACGCGAGCATCTCGAACACGCAGCAGGCGAGGCCGAACGCCACCGGCCACACGGCGGAGCGCCGCCCCCAGTTCAGCAGCGCGTCGATGGAGGTTACCGCCACGTTGCCGCGGTACTCCTCCGGCACCTGGATGAGCGGCTCGGGGAACGCCTCCTGCGCCGACCACTTCAGCGCCTCGATGGTCGCGCCCTCGACCGCGTCCAGCTCCCAGCCCACCGCAGCGGGCGCGTCCTGGCCGTAGGCCGAGCGCGTCTCGCCGCCGCCTCCCGAGGGTGTCTCCATGCGCGACCGTCCTCCTGCGCGCGTAGTATAGCCCCCCGTCCGTGAAAAGTCGCACAATCCTCTCGGCGTGGCTTGTGCTAGCCTCCCGCTATGCCCGCCGACCCGCAGCCGATGGCGCAGACCGCCGCCGAGGCCGTCGAGCGCCTCGCCGCCAAGCACCAGGCGCGCGAGATGGCGCTCAAGGCGTCCCGCGATATCATCCGCCTGTCCGCCAACGCCATCCGCGCCGTCCACCGCCACGAGATGGACGACGCGCAGCGCCTCATTGCCGAGGCCGCCGCCCAAGCCGCCGCGTTGCGCGAAAGCCGTGCCGACCACCCCGACCTCTACTTCACCGGCTACGCGCAGGACGCGCAGAAGGAGTATGCCGAGGCGTGCGCGGCCTACGCTTTCATCGCCCAGACGGCGCTGCCCGCGCCGGGCGACATCGGCGTCGAGGACGCGCCCTACCTCAACGGCCTCGCGGAGGCGGCCAGCGAACTGCGCCGCTATATCCTCGATTCGCTCCGCCGCGACGACGACGCGCGCTGCGAGGAGTTGATGGAGCGGATGGACGAGGTGTATACGCTGATGGTGGGCGTGGACTTCCCCGACGCGGTTACGGGCGGTCTGCGCCGCACGACCGACCAGTTGCGCGCGGTGCTCGAGCGCACGCGCGGCGACCTGACGATGACGATGCGCCAGCGCCGCCTCGAGCGCCTGCTGCGGGAGGGCGGGGGCGCTTGATGCGGGTATACATCCGCCGTATGCTGAGCGTATGAAGATGCCCTCTCCCTTCCGCCTCATCACCGTGCGTGGCTCGCGCCCTCGCCCCGGCGTCGACCTCGACTGCCCGCGCACGCTCGACGTGGAGGAGGATGAGGCGCGGTTTGCGGGAGAGAGACCTGCGAGTGCCTAACCCAGCACGCTGCGGAGCTCTCTCACTTCCTAAAGTGAGCGGGGGCAGCGAGCCCAACGCCCTTGGCGCATCCAGCACCCAGGCAGTCAGGCCATGAACTACCTCTACTACGGCGACAACTTGACCATCATGAGTCAGTGGCCGAACGCCTGCATTGACCTCATCTACCTAGACCCTCCATTCAACTCCAACCGCCAGTACAACGCTATCTATAAGGATGAGACGGGGCGGCCATTGCCCGACCAGATAGAGGCGTTCTGCGACATGTGGGAATTGGACGACGAGCGCGAGCGCGCTATCCGATCAATGCCCATGCTCATGCGTGAGAGGGTATCGCTGACCCCATAGTTGAGTTGTGGAGGTTGTGGATGCAGGCGCTGCGCGGAACGCAGCCGCGACTGCTCGCTTATCTGTCCTACATGGCACAGCGACTGCTCATCATGCAACGGCTGCTCAAGCCGACGGGCAGCATCTACCTCCACTGCGACCCCACCGCGAGCCACTACATTAAGGCACTGATGGATGCTATCTTCGGACATGAGAACTTTCAGAATGAGATTATCTGGCAACGATACGGCTCTCACAATGACGCTCGCAGATATGGCCGCGTTCACGACACAATCTTGTACTACTCCAAAACGCCCCAATTTAAGTGGACAGGCGAGGCAAAAATACCATATCGAAAAGACTACCTTGACAAAGCCTACAAGCTTTCCGACTCGAATGGCCGATACACAACTGCGCCCCTGCATGGGCGGACGCTTACAGGAACCACCTATGAATTTGAGTGGCACGGAGTAAGAGACCATTGGCGGTTCTCGAAGGAACGCCTGGAGGAATTGGATGCTAAAGGGTTGATTCACTGGCCAAAGAAAGGGCGTATCCCACGCCGCAAAGTGTACTTGGAAGAAGACAAGGGCGTTCCAGTGATAGATATCTTCACGGATATTAGGCCAGTGTCTGGCAACGAGAACATGGGCTATGCGACGCAAAAGCCGCTTGCGTTGCTGGAACGCATCATCAGCGCCTCCAGCAGCATCGGTGACGTTGTGCTGGACCCGTTCTGCGGCTGCGCCACCACGATGGAAGCTGCACATAATCTGGGTCGTAATTGGATAGGCATCGACATTGCCATCCATGCAATTAAATGCGTTGCCCGTGTGAGACTTACTGAACGTCTAGGACTACTCGAAGGGCAAGACTTCATCATAGAGGGCACCCCGCGCACCCTGGAGGGTGCGCAAGACCTCTGGAAGCGCGACAAGTATCACTTTCAGAGGTGGGCAGTCGAGCAAGCAGAGGGATTTGTCACGACCAAACGCAGTGCCGATGGCGGCGTTGACGGACGTATTTACTATGCCGTCCCGTACGCCCCGGACTTACAGAGCATGGTTGTGGAAGTAAAGGGCGGACGAAACGTGAGCATCGCCGATGTGCGAGCCTTGAAGGGCGTGCTTGAGCACGATAACGCGCTTATGGCGGGACTGATAACGCTCTACCCGCTCGGGGAGACAAAGGAGCGCAACTTCAGGCGTTTCATGGCGGAAGCTGGAACACTGGAAATATTGGGTATTGAATATCCCCGGATGCAGATGCTCACCACGGCAGAGATACTGGAAGGCAAGCGATTTGCAACTCCGACTGTAGCAGGCCGTCACGCTACGTCGCAGAGTCGCTTCCCCGGTATTCCAGCGGTGGGAGTATAAGCTCCTAACTCAGCGTTTAAATAAATATCCCCAATAGCTCTAGCTACATCCATTACTAACAACTTCCTTCGACTTGGTGAAATTCGCCAGTTCGCTACTTGTACGCGCCCCGCCTTGCCCTCACCGCCCTCTGCGCCGTATGCTGGGCGGGCCGACCGCCCCGCCGTGAGGGGGCGCCGTCGCCTTGGAGGAGCTGCATGGAAGGCCTGATCTTCGCCGTCGCCGCGGGCGCGGTCGCCGTACTCTTCGCCGTCTACCTGACCACGCGCGTGCTTGCCGCCGACGAGGGCACCGAGCGCATGCGCGAGATCGGGCGCGCCGTGCAGGAGGGCGCGAGCGCCTTCCTGCGCCGCGAGTACACGGTGCTCGCTGTCTTCGTGGCGCTGGTGTTCGTCGCGCTGCTGGCGCTGGGGCTGACGCGCGATGAGCAGCAGCCGGAGACGGCCATCGCCTACGTGGTGGGCGCTGCGGCGTCCGGCCTGACGGGCCTCATCGGGATGTGGATCGCGGTGCGGGCGAACATGCGGACGGCGGCTGCGGCGCAACAGGGCCTGAACCCCGCGCTGCGCGTCGCCTTCTCCAGCGGCGGCGTGATGGGCATCAGCGTCGTCGGCGTGGGCATCCTGGGCGCCGCCATCCTGTGGCTCATCTTCGAAGACCCCGAGATTGTCGCCGGCTTCTCCTTCGGCGCGTCGTCCATCGCGCTGTTCGCGCGCGTTGGCGGGCGCATCTACACCAAGGCGGCCGACGTGGGCGCCGACCTGGCGGGCAAGGTGGAGGCGGGTATCCCCGAGGACGACCCGCGCAACCCGGCGGTGATTGCGGACAACGTGGGCGACAACGTGGGCGACGTTGCGGGGATGGGCGCCGACCTGTTCGAGTCGTACGTCGGCTCCATCATCGCGGCGCTCGCGCTCGCGTCCACCGCCGCCTTCTACGCGGGGGCGACGAACGCGGAGGGGCCCGCCTTCGTACTGCCCTTCCTCATCGCGGGCGGAGGCATCGCCGCGTCCATCATCGGCACCTTCCTCGTGCGCACGGGCGAGAAGGCGGAGATTGGCAGCCTGCTGTGGGCGCTGCGGCGCGGGACGTTCGCCGCGGGCGTGCTCGGCCTCGGCCTCACCTTCCTGCTCACGTGGTGGCTCTTCCGCGTGGTGGCCGACCCGGTCATCTCGATGACGCACGTGTGGAACGTGTTCGGCGCGGTGGCGGTCGGCCTGGGCGCGGGCGTCATCATCGGCTTGAGCACCGAGTACTACACTTCCTACGAGTACAACCCCACCAAGCGCATCGCCGGCACGTCGGTAACCGGCCCGGCGACCATCATCATCAGCGGCTTCGCCACGGGGATGCGCAGCACGGCGATACCGCTGCTCATCATCGTGGCCGCCGTGCTGGGCGCGCACGAACTGGCGGGGCTGTACGGCATCGCCATCGCCGCCGTAGGGATGCTCTCGACGCTGGGCATCACGCTGGCGACCGACGCCTACGGGCCGGTGGCGGACAACGCCGGCGGCATCGCCGAGCAGGCGCATCTCGACCCCGAGGTGCGCGAGCGCACCGACGCGCTCGACTCGCTCGGCAACACCACCGCCGCGACCGGCAAGGGCTTCGCCATCGGCTCCGCCGTGCTGACGGCGCTGGCGCTGATGGCGGCCTACGCGCAGGTGGTCGACCTCCAGGTCATCGATCTGCTGGAGCCGTCCACGCTGGTGGGCATGCTCATCGGCGCGCTGATGCCGTTCGTGTTCAGCGCGCTGACGATGGAGGCGGTTGGGCGCGCGGCGCAGGACATGGTGGAGGAGGTGCGGCGCCAGTTCCGCGACATCCCCGGCCTGCGCGAGGGCAAGGAGGGCGCACGCGCCGAGTACGCCAAGTGCGTGGACATCAGCACGCGCGGCGCGCTGCGAGAGATGATTCTGCCCGGCCTGCTCGCCGTCGCCGTGCCCATCGTCGTGGGCCTCATCCCCTTCCTGGGCGCGGAGGCCGTGGGCGGCCTGCTCATCGGCGCCATCGGCGCGGGCGCGCTGCTCGCCATCACGATGGCCAACTCCGGCGGCGCGTGGGACAACGCGAAGAAGTACATTGAGGCGGGCGCGCACGGCGGCAAAGGCTCGGAGGAGCACAAGGCCGCCGTCGTCGGCGATACCGTCGGCGACCCCTTCAAGGACACCTCCGGCCCATCGCTGAACATCCTCATCAAGCTGATGTCCATCGTGGCGGTGGTGTTCGGCAGCATCTTCGTCGCCTAACCGCGTGGACCTGCTGGTCAGCGGCAAGCGGGCTTGCGTGCTTGGCGGGGCGCATCCCGTCGCCGAGGCCGTGCGGCGCGAACTTACCGCCGAGGGCGTCGCGCTTCTCGACGACGCGGGCGCGTGCGGCGGCGCCGATATCCTCATCCGCGTCGCGGACTGCGCCGATGAGCCGCCAGGCGGCCACCTCGCCTTCCTGCGCGGGACGGCGGAGGCTATGGTCGCGCGGGGGTGGGGGCGCGTCGTCAGCGTAGCGCTGCCGTGCGCGGATCCTGCCGAGGCGGAGGCGCACGCGGGCGCGCTCAGCGGCGCCACTCGCGCCGCCGCCCGCGCGGCGCTGGGCGCGGACGTAACGGTGAACGCAGTCTTCGCGGCGGACGCGGATTCCCGCGC
>JAPPFU010000068.1:4392-7081 GCA_028875085.1 Chloroflexota bacterium | reverse complement strand
CCGAAGATGATGCTCACCTGCCCAGGCCCCATGTCCGCCAGCATCATCGGCACCAGGAACGGGTTGACGCGGCTGGGCCCGCGCTCGGCTAGTACGCCCCACTGCTCCGACAGCGTGATGATGCCGCCGATGCCGGAGCCGATGACTGCGGCGGCGCGCGTCGGGTCTACCGCGCCGCCGCGCAGGTCGAGTTTCGCCTGCTCCAACGCCTGCGCGGTCGCGCCCACCGCCAGTTGCGCGAAGCGGTCGAGCCGCCGCGCCTGCTTGCGGCCGACGTAGGCCTCCGCGTCGAAGCCGTCTACCTCGCCCGCGAACGTGGTGGCGAACCCCTCCGGGTCGAAGGCGCGGATGGTGTCGATGCCGGAGACGCCCCGCAGCAGCGCCTCCCACGACGAGCGCGCGTCGAGGCCGACGGGGGTAATCATGCCGACGCCGGTGACGTAGACCTTTTCGGGCACGGGCTGGCTCCTGCGGCGAAGGATAGGACGGGCGGCGAGCATGATAGGCGCGCCCCGCCCCGCGCTTCAACGCGCCCCCGGCGCGAAACCGCGAGCGGGAACCTCGCTCCGATGCTAGCGGGGAGCGCCGAGGGGCGGCCAGCCCCTCGGCTGGGGGCGTGGGGGTATCCCCCACAAAAGGCTTTTTTATCTTCTTGGGGTGGGGGGCGAGGCTAAGCTATCAGCGGATCCGTCCGCTCGCTGTGGAGCGCGAACGACAGATTGCGCGCCGTGTGAATCAGCCCGATGTGGCTGAACGCCTGCGGATAGTTGCCCAGCGCCGCGCCGGTCTCCGGGTCAATCATCTCCGCGAACAGCCCCAGCGGCCCCGCTGTCTCCCGCACCGCGTCGAACAGCCGCGCCGCCTCCTCCGTCTCTCCAATCGTCAGCAGCCCCCCGATGAGCCAGAACGACAGCATGTAGAACGCCCCCTCGTCGCAGTCGAGGCCGTCGTCCGTCTCCGCGGGGATGTAGCGCCGCACGAAGGGGCCGTCGGCGAGTTCGCGCTGCACGGCCCGGACGGTGGAGGCGATGCGTGGGTCGCCCGGCGCCAGGAAGCCGACGAACGGGATGAGCAGCGCGCTGGCGTCGAGGCTCTCGCTCCCGTAGTGCTGGACGAACGACTGCTTCGCCTCCGACCACCCGTTGGCCAGCACGTCCGCCTTGATCTTCTCCGCCTCCGCCCGCCAGAACTCCACCGGCCCCTCGTAGCCGTGCGCCTCCACGAGGGCGCACGCGCGGTCGAGCGCCACCCAGCACATCACCTTGGAGTAGACGAAGTGGCGCTCGGGACCGCGCACCTCCCAGATGCTGCGGTCTTCGGTATGCCACGCGCGGGCGGCCAGATCGGCCATCCGCCGCACCAACTCCCACATCTCGTCCGTCAGGTCGCCGTGATATTTGTGATAGGTGGAGAGGCTCAGCGCCACCTCGCCGAACACGTCCAACTGGCGGTGGAATGCGGCGTCGTTGCCGACGCGGACGGGCGGCGAGCCGCGGTAGCCGGCGAGGTGGGGCAACTCCCGCTCCTCGAGGACGCTCTCCGGCGCGATGCCGTACAGGATCTGCATGTGCTCCAGCCCCAGTTGACACTGCCCCACGACCCAGCGCGCGAACGCCTCGCCCTCGTGCGGGTCGCCCAAGCGGAAGAGCACGCCCATCGACCACGCCGCGTCGCGCAGCCAGCAATAGCGATAGTCCCAGTTGCGCCCGCCGCCGATCCACTCCGGCAGCGAGGTGGTCGGCGCGGCGACGATCGCCCCCGTCGGCTCGTAGACGAGCAGGTGCAGCGCCAGGAAGGAGCGCAGCACCCAATCCCGCCACGCTCCCCCGTACTCCAGTTTGGCCGACACCGCCTCCCAATAGCGCGTCGCCCGCGCCAACTCCGCCTCCGAATCCATCGCGCGCGGCGCCGGCGTGCGCTCGCGCCCCCACGCCGCGACGAACGGCGTTCGGTCGCCGGCCCCGACGTTGAAGACCGCCTCCGCCTTGCCGTCCGCCACGCGCAGCGGAACGTCGGTGATGAGCGCCAGCGACTCGCCCTCGCGGCGCGCCACGACCCCGTGGCGGCCCGGCCGCAGCGCGGTCTCTCCCTCGCCGTAGCCCAGGCGCGGCTCGAAGACCGCGCGCGCCGCCACCCGGCCGCGTATCCCGCGCACAATGCGGTGTATCTCGTGAGGCGCCGTCGCCTGCGATGGGCGCGACAATGGCATGAAGTCGATGACCGCGAAGGAGCCCGACGCGGTGGTGAAGGTGGTCTCCAACACGTTCGTCTCCTCGTGATAGCGGTGAGACGATTCGTGCTCCTCGACCGGCGCGATGGCGAAGCGCCCGCCCGCAGGGTCGAGGATGGCCGCGAAGACGCTCGGCGAGTCGAACCGAGGGAAGCACGCCCAGTCGATGGAGCCGTCCGACCCCACCAGCGCGCACGAGTTCATGTCGCCGATGAGGCCGTAGTCGTGGATAGTCCGGTACGTCACACGCGCGCCCCTAATGTACGCGGGGAGTGCAGAGGGGCGGCCAGCCCCTCTGCTGGGGGCGTGGGGGTATCCCCCACAAGAACCCTTTTTCTCTCTTGAGGAGTGGGGGGCGGGCGGCGGCGCCTGCCGTCCGCGCCCGCCCTAGCTGATCTCAACCGGCCGCAGGTAGTGCCGCCCGTTGCGTTGCTCCAGGTACCCCGCGCGGTCTTCGGG
>JAPPFU010000068.1:0-4382 GCA_028875085.1 Chloroflexota bacterium | reverse complement strand
CTCGGAGACCGCGTCGTTCAGCACCTGCTTCTTCGCCTCGAGCGTCTCCTCCGGCTGGCGGTCGCTCGACGCGATGCACGCGAAGCGCAGATGGTGGCGCGTGGGCACGAGATCGCCCAGGACGGCCACGCGCTCGCCGCCGTGGTTGATCATCACCACCTGGTGCCCCTTCGAAGGGCCGCCCGTGCACCGCACCTCGATACCCGGCGCCAGCATTGTGTCGCCGTCCACCAACTCCAACTGCCCCTTGTCGTACAGCGGCATGTAGTCTTCCTCGATGAACCCGCCCGGGTCCCGCTCGCTCGGGCTCATCGCCTCCTCGAACGCCGCTCGCTGCACGTAGTAGCGCGCGCGCGGGAAGGTCGGCACGACGCCGAGCCGCCGCTCCATCTTCGTGCAGTTGCCGGTGTGCTCGAAATGCAGGCTGGTCAGCACGACCCCGTGGATCTCCTGAGGCGGGCAGCCCAACTTGTGCAGCGCCGGCATCAATTGGCTCGCCCCCACCCCGAACGTGTTGCGCACGTCGGGCGACAGCTTGTGCCCGACCCCTGTGTCGATCAGGAAATTCTTGCCCCCGGAGCGCACCAGCAGGCAGTTGAGGCCCATGCGCACGCGGTTGCGGCGGTCCGGCGGCGTCCAATCCTGCCACTGCCCCTTCGGGACCTGGCCGAAGACCACGCCGCCGTCGACCTTGATCACGCCGTCCGATAGCAGGTGAAGCGCCGTTCTCGCGGTCAAACCGAACCACCTCGCTGCTGCTCGCGCAAGTTTGATGAGCACCGTCTGTGAAGACCGCGCATGCCCTAGCCGCCCGCAGGCAAGAGGGCGCCCCGAACACCCCAGGCGCCAAGTGAGAAGGGGTGCGGGACGCGCACCATAGGAGCGCCTGCCTCGTATGTCAACCTATGCCCCCAAGCCCCGCTGCCTCCCCCTCCGCCCGTAGGGACAGGTTCCAAATCTGTCCCTACCAACGCGGCCCTGGCGCCCTCGCCCCGCCCGTTCTTTGACGCTACGAACAGGGTAGGACGCTCCCGCCATTGCCTGCCCCTCACCATGATTCGCGCGTGGAGTGCCGAGGAGCGGCAGCCCCTCGGCTGGGGGCGTGAGGGTATCCCCCACTCCATCCGTCATTCCTGCGCAAGCAGACTGTTGCGTAACCCTGCGGCCTCTTCGAGCGGGGAGTGCTGAGGGGCGGCAGCCCCTCGGCTGGGGGCGTGGGGGTATCCCCCACAAACAGGTTTTTCCTATCTCTTAGGGGTGGGGGGCGGGCGACCGTCGTTCGCGCGGCGCCCGGCTACCGCGCGGACTGCGCGTGGACGGAGACCGGCTCCGGCGCGTTCATCAGCCGCGCCCACTGCCGCCAATACGCCCGCATCTGGATTTCATCGTCGCCGCCGCCCTCGAGGCTCGCCATGCGGCGGGAGGCGTCGGAGTACTCGACCTCCTTCAACGCCTCGTAGCCCTGCTGGCAATTCTCGACCGCCTCCACGTCGTCCGGCGTAGCGAAGCCGCCCGGCCCAAGGAAGGAGACGAAACTGTCGAGGCGGATGGCGCGCTCCGGCGCCTCCTCCTCCTCGGGGCCGAGGCACCACGCGGTAATCTCCACGTAGCCCGGCTCGACGGGTAGAAGGTGCGGACGTTGGTCGTCATGATGTCGCTGATGACGAGGTTCGGGAAGATGAGCAGGTTGCCGCTGCACATGCACACCTGGTGCGCCCGCTCCTCGCCCAGGCGCTCGACCGCCTTGCGGTACATCTCCTCGAAGCGCGCCTTGCGCTCCTCGCCGAAATAGGGGATCCAGTGCGCCATCGGCCGCCCCCAGGGGCCGACGGAGCGGCCGAGGATGGAGTGGCCGTTGCCCAGCGCCTTGCACGCGAAGCGCTGGTACTGCTCCTCCGACGCCATCATCGCGAACATCACGCCCTTGTCCATCGCGTTGGATTTCACCAGGTAATCGAAGTAGCGCTTGTGCGTGGTGGGGGCGTGGTAGCCGTCCGTGCTGTTCTCGACCGCGATCTTATAGTTCCCCTTCATGCTGAACGCGTGCGTCCCCGGCGCCACCTCCATCCGCCCCTCCGACTGGTCGGCCACGAGGTCGATGTAGTCCTTGGCGTCCGCCAGGTAGTCGTCGAGCGAGACATCGTTGGCGCGGTTGAAGTTGACGAAGATGAAGTCGCGGTAGACGGACGTGCCGCCGGGCGGTTCGGCGAGCCGCCGCTCGTTGCGGTCGAACGCCTCGCTGTACGCGTCCTCGCCCGGGATGCCGTTAATCTCGCCCTCGGGCGTGAAACTCCACCCGTGGTAGAAGCACTGGTGCACCTTGGTGTTGCCCCGCAGTTCGCGGCACACCACTGCGCCCCGGTGAGTGCAGGAGTTCAGCAGCACGCGCGCCTTGCCGTCGCGCCCTCGCGTGATGATGACGGGGCGGCCGCCGACGCGCCTGGTTACGAAGTCGCCATGGTCGGGGATCTCCGACTCATGCGCCGCGTAGAGCCAGCAGCGGTCGAAGATGCGCTCGCGCTCCAGCGCCAGAATGTCCGGGTCGGTGAAGGCCGAGCGGTGGATGCGGAAGAGGCCGCGCTCCTGATCGTCGATGACCAGGTCGGGGCGGGTAGGGCGCCCGTTGTGCCCGTTCGCGGCCATAAGCTTTCCACCACCTTCCTGCGCCCCTGCGTCGCACCACGATGTGCCAGCATCATACTACCCGCCTCAAGCAGGGAGTGCAGAGGGGCGGCCAGCCCCTCGGCTGGGGGCGTGGGGGTATCCCCCACAAAGAGTTTTTATCTTCTTCGGAGTGGGGCGGGGAGACGGAATAGTTACGCCGAAGTCTCCCTCGGGGAGAGGTTGACGCCGGCGCCCCGCCTGCCCGACAATCCGGATACGGACAACAGAGCGTTTCCGAAGACAGCGGGTCTCCGTAGGAACGGAGTTAAGCCGGAATGGGCCCGCCGAGGCGACGCGCAGGCCGCCGAAAGGCGGTGCTGAGCGCGGCCCGCGTCTAGGGAGACGGCGGGCCTTCTTGATGCCCATGGCACTTCGGCGCAAGGGCAAGGAAGCCCCCGCAGCGCCAACGGAGACAGGACAAGCGCTATGCCGACAGACGCAAAGCGGCAGGCAGCCGCAGAACTGGCCGAGGCCTTTGAGAAGGCAACCGTAGCCGTCGCCGCCGACTTCTCCGGCATGCCGGTGAACCAGATGACGCAGCTGCGCCGCCGCCTCAGGGAGAGCGGCGCGGAGTTCCGCGTCGTCAAGAACCGCATCGCTCTGCTGGCCGCCGCGCAGGCGGACTCCGACCTCTACCCGCGCTTGCTCGCGGGCGTGACGGGCCTCGCCCTGGGCTACGGCGATCCGATGCCGGTGGTCAAGGCGCTGGACGGCTACGTCAAGGAATCGCGCGCGTCGCTCACGGTGCGCAACGCTATCGTGGACGGCCGCCTCTACACCGCGGCGGAGGTCGCCGCCCTCGCAACCGTGCCGCCGCGCGAGGAGTTGCTGGCGCGGCTGCTCGGACAGATGAACGCCCCGGTGACGCGCCTCGCGGGCGCGCTTAACTCGACCATCGGCCAGCTAGCCGTCGTGCTTGCGCGGCGCGCCGAGCAGCTCCAAGCCACAGGCGCGCCGTAGCGCGCGCCCCAAATCCCCGGCCTAACAGAACAGCAAGAGGAGGAACATCCGATGACCATCACCAAAGACGAGATGCTCGAGGCGATCAAGAGCATGTCCGTGCTCGACCTCAACGAACTGGTCAAAGCGTTGGAGGTGGAGTTCGGCGTGAGCGCCGCCGCACCCGTCGCACTGGCCGCAGCCCCCGGCGGTGGCGCCGCCGTCGCCGAGGCCGCCGAGGAGGAGGCCTCCGAGGTCAACGTCGTCCTGCAGAGCTTCGGCTCCAACAAGATCGGCGTCATCAAGACCGTCCGCGAGCTCACCAACCTCGGCCTCAAGGAGGCCAAGGACCTCGTCGAGTCGGCGCCCGCCAACATCCGCGAGGCCATCGCCAAGGAAGAGGCCGAGCAGGTCAAGGCCAAGTTGGAAGAGGCCGGAGCCACCGTCGCGCTCGCGTAGGAAGCGCCGCGAGCGTGCCTCCCGCCTGCGAGTGGTAGGCTTGCGCGGCGCCGCGAGGAGGGCGGAATGGCGGACACGGACTTGTTCCCTCACAAGCAGAGCATCTTCGCGCACGTTGACCGCAACGCGGAGGCCATCGCCCAACTGGGCGACGCCATCTACTACTTCGGCGAACTGGGGATGCAGGAGCGCCGCTCCGCCGGCCTGATGGCCGACGTTCTCGAAGAGCACGGTTTCGAGGTTGCGCGAGGCATCTCAGGAATGCCCACGGCGTTCTTGGCCTCCTACGGCTCGGGCGCGCCCGTCATCGCCGTCCATAC
>JAPPFU010000050.1:1116-7123 GCA_028875085.1 Chloroflexota bacterium | reverse complement strand
CCACTAGGTGGTCGGCCTCTACGCTCCGCACGCCGAGGCCGTCCGTGGCGCGCCGCAGGTTGGCGATGAGCGCCCGCATGAAGCGGCGGCGGTTGCCGCGCTTCAGCGCCACCTCGTGGACGCGAACAAGGACGTAGGGCGGCTGCTCCATGCCCCGATTCTAGCGGCTATAATCGCCGCGCCATGCAGCAGGCCCACCCCGCGCCCGCCGGAATCGAGCCCCTCGGCCCCGAAGACCTCCTCGACCTCTACGCCGCGATGGTGCGCGTGCGCGCTCTGGACGAGCGCGTTTGGATTCTCAACCGCCAGGGGAAGGCGGCCATCGTCGCCTCCTGCCAGGGGCACGAGGCAGCGCAGTTGGGCAGCGTGTGGGCGCTGCGCAAGCACGCCGCCGCCCACTTCTGCTTCACCTACTACCGCGATATGGGCGTCTGCGTCGCGCAGGGACTGACGATGCGCGAGGTCATGCTCGGCTTCCTCGCCAAAGAGGGCGAGCCCATCAGCCGTGCCCGCCAGTTCCCCCTGCACGGCGCCGACGTGGGACGCGGATTCATGAACCTGTCCAACGTCGTCGGCTCTCACGTGCCGGAGGCCGTCGGCTGGGCGCTGGCAGCCAAGCTGCGGCGCGAGCCGACGGTTACGGCGGTGTACTTGGGGGACGGCGCGGCTAGCCAGGGAGACATTCACGAATCGATGAACTTCGCCTCCGTCCACAACCTCCCCGTCCTCTTCCTCGTCGAGAACAACGGCTACGCCATCTCCGTGCCGCTGCACAAGCAGATGGCGATCGACCGCGTGGCCGAGCGTGCCGCCGCCTACGGCATGCCGGGCGTAACGGTGGATGGCACCGACGTCGCCGCCGCCTACGCCGCCACCGCTCAAGCCGTGCAGCGGGCCGCAGGGGGCGGCGGTCCCTCTCTCGTCGAGTTCGACGTGGAGCGCTACCTGCCGCACACGAGCGACGACGACGATTCGACCTACCGGTCGCGGGACGAAGTAGAGGAGGGCAAGAAGCGCGACCCGCTCGCCAAGCTCCAGCAGCGCTTGCTGGCCGAGGGCGTGCTCACGCCCGAACGGAATGACGAGTTGCGCAAAGCGGCGCGCCGCGAGGTGGACGAGGCGACTGATGCCGCCGAGGCAGCGCCCTATCCCGGCGCCGCCGACGTGCTCGACCACCTCTACGCGGCGGACGGGCGCTGACCGTGCCCACGCTCACCCTCATCGAGGCCGTCCGCGAGGCGCTCCGGGAGGAGATGGAGCGCGATCCGTCCGTCTTCGTGATGGGGGAGGATGTGGGGCGGCGCGGCGGCGTCTTCCTCGCCACGCAGGGCCTGGTGGACGAATTCGGCGAGGAGCGCGTCATCGACACGCCGTTGGCGGAGTCGTCCATCGCGGGCATCGCCATGGGCGCCGCCATGGCCGGGATGCGCCCCATCGCCGAGATGCAGTTCGCGGACTTCATCTGGCCAGCGATGAACCAGATTGTCGGCGAGGCCGCCCGCGCCCGCTACGGCACCTACGGCGGCGTCCACGTCCCGATGGTCGTCCGCAGCCCCTACGGCGGCCACGTGCGCGGCGGCCTCTTCCACTCCCAATCGGTCGAGGCCTACTTCGCCCACACTCCCGGCCTCAAGGTAGTCATCCCCGCCACTCCCTACGACGCCAAGGGTCTGCTCAAGGCCGCCATTCGCGATGACGACCCCGTCATCTTCCTCGAGCACAAGCGCGCCTACCGCTCCGTGCGCGGTGACGTGCCCGACGGCGACTACACGTTGCCCATCGGCGCCGCCGAGGTGAAGCGCGAGGGCGCCGACGCCACGGTCGTCTCCTACGGCCTCACCCTCCACTACACCCTCCAAGCCGCCGAGACGCTCGCCCAGGAGGGCGCGAGCGTGGAGGTGGTCGATCTCCGCTCCGTGCGCCCCCTTGACGCGGAGACGGTGCTGCGCTCGGTGCGCAAGACCAACAGGGCGCTCATCGCTCACGAAGACAACCGCACCGGCGGCGTCGGCGCAGAGGTCAGCGCCATCATCATGGAGGGAGCTTTCGGCCACCTCGACGCGCCGGTGATGCGCTGCGCGGGCCTCGATATCCCCGCGATGCCCTTCGCCCCCACGCTAGAGAGCGCCTTCATGCCCACCGCCGACAAGATCGCCGCCGCCCTCCGCGAGCTGCTGGCGTATTAGGGCGCTCGGCGCGCCGCGACTTCGCGCTACCCGTCGCCAAAAGTAGTTGGGCGCCGCCGGCTCCTGCGCTACAATTCCGGCATTATGCCAATCATCATCCAACTCCCCCAGGTCGGCGAATCGGTAACCGAAGGCGTCATCGGCAAGTGGCTCGTAGGCGTCGGCCAGCGCGTCGAGAAGTACGACCCCATCGTCGAGGTCACTACGGATAAAGTGAGCATGGAGGTGCCCGCGCCCTATGCTGGCGCCCTTACGCGCATCATCGCGCAGGAGGGCGAGGCCGTCCCAATGGGGCACCCCATCGCCGAGATTGAGATTGAGCGCAACGCCGCCCTCGACGACGCCAATGAGCCGGAGCCGCCCGTTGACCGCGAAGTGGAGCGCCGTGCGCGCATCGGCGAATTCCTCGTCGAGCAGGCCAACGCCGGGCTCAAGATCGACCCCCGCCCCAGCCCCGAACCGCCTGCGGAGAGTGAGCCGGAGCCGCCGCTAGACCGCGAGGCTGAGCGCCGCGCGCGCATCGGCGAGTTCCTCGAAGATGTTCGCGCCGTCGGCCCCACCGGCTCCGGTGAGGGCGGGGCAGGGCGCCCCGACGCGGCCCTTGCCGAGCCTCAGGCGGCTCCCGTGCTTGCCCAACCCGCGCCGCCGCCGCCCGCCCCCGCGCCTACGGACGCAGAGGCGGATGACGAAACGCTTCCCTCGGAGGGCGGCGAGTCAATCGTCTCCCCGCTGGTGCGCCGCATCGCCCAGGAACACGGCGTCGATGTCTCCGAAGTCCACGGCACGGGTAGGGACCGGCGGGTAACCAGGGACGACATATTCGCCCACCTCGAGGCGCGCCGCGAACCGGAACTCGAGGCCGAGCACACAATCGAATCCCCTGCCGAGCAAGCGCAGGAAGAACCCGCCGAGCCGGACGACGGCTCGCTGAAGGTCGCCCTCACGCCCACGCGCCGCGCCATCGCTGAGCGGATGGAGCGCGCCGGGCAGATTCCCGCGGCGTGGGCGATGGTCGAAGTGGACGCCACCGGTCTGGTGGCTGCCCGCTCCGCCCACCGCGAGGCGTTCGAGCGCGAGCGCGGCGCGCCCCTCACTTACCTCGCCTTCGCCGCTCACGCGACGGCGCAGGCACTGGGCAGCCACCCGGCGCTCAATGCGCGCTGGGCGGGTGAGCATGTCAAGCAGTACCCGACCGTCAACCTGGGCATCGCCGTGGCGGCGAACGACGGCCTCATCGTGCCGGTTATCCACGGCGCCGAGAGGTTGAGCGTGGCCGACCTGGCCTCCGCCATCCACGTGCTGGCGCAGAAGGCGCGAGCCCAGATGCTCGACCTGGGCGACGTGCAGGGCGGTACGTTCACGCTGAACAACACCGGCTCCTTTGGCTCGGTGCTGTCCGGCCCGCTCATCAATCACCCACAAGCCGCCATCCTCACCACGGAGGCGATCGTCAAGCGCCCCGTCGTCGTCGCGGGCGACGCCATCACCGTCCGCCCGATGATGAACCTGTGCGCCGCGTTCGACCACCGCGTCTGCGACGGCGTCGAGGTCGGCGCGCTCCTCGCCGAAGTCAAGGCGCGCATCGAGGCGCTCACCGCCGTCACACCCATCAGGTAGGCCATGGCCGATAAGGACGGCGGCGAGGAAGCGAAGCGGCGGCGGCGCGGTCTGCTCGGCCCTGAGCACGCAGCCTGGCGCAGACGCCACGCGCGCCTCTTCGGCGGCGAATACAAGCCCCACCCCGGCGCCGAGCCCCTGGGCCACGAGGGCGACGAGCATCACCTGTGGAAAGGCTCGCGCGGTTGGTGGGGCGCGATCACCTTCAACCTCTGGATGCTGGCGCTGGTCGCCATCATCTTCGCCATCACCGTAGGCATCCTCAGACTCGGCGGCGTGCTCTAGGCACCTCTTGGCGCGCAACGCCGAATCGTGCCAACATCGGGACATGCCAACTCCTGAGCCGCCGACACCCTCCTCCCTTCCTTTGCGCTACGGCGCTAACCCGCACCAAGCCCCTGCCCGCGCCTTCATGCCGGACGGGAGAGAGTTGCCTTTCGAAGCGGTCAACGGCGCGCCTGGGTACATCAACCTGCTGGACGCGCTCAACGCATGGCAGCTCGTCCGCGAGTTGCGGCAGGCGCTGGGGCTGCCCGCCGCCGCGTCCTTCAAGCATGTCTCGCCCGCGGGAGCGGCGGTCGGTGTGCCTCTGTTCGACGAAGTGCGCGATGCCTCCTTCGCTGGCGGCGTGGAACTGTCGCCGCTGGCGAGCGCCTATGCGCGGGCGCGCGGCGCCGACCGCGTGTCGTCGTTCGGCGACTGGGCTGCCCTCAGCGACGAGGTGGACGAGCCGACGGCGCGGCTGCTGCGCCGCGAGGTGTCCGACGGCGTGATTGCGCCCGGCTTCAGCGAGGCCGCCGTGCGATTACTCTCACAGAAGCAGGGTGGGCGCTACTGCATGCTGCGCGCCGACCCGAACTACGCGCCGCCCGAGCGCGAGACGCGCGAGGTGTTCGGTATTACGCTGGAACAGCGACGCAACGATTGGCTCGCCAATGCGAACGGCTTCGGTGAGGCGCTCACCCAGCGCGCGGAGCTGCCCGACACGGCCAAGCGCGACCTCGTCGTGGCGCTCACCACGCTCAAGTACACCCAATCCAATTCGATGTGTCTCGCCGTGGACGGCCAGGTCATCGGCGTCGGCGCGGGGCAGCAGTCGCGCATCCACTGCACGCGCTTGGCGGCGGACAAGGCCGACCGCTGGTGGCTGCGCCAGCATCCGGCCACCCTGGCGCTGCCCTTCCGCGAGGGGCTTGGCCGCCCCGAGCGCGACAACGCCGTCGACGGCTTTCTGCGCGATGACCTCGCCCCAGCCGAACAAGAGGCGTGGGCGCAAGCGTTCGAGAGCGCGCCGCAGCGCCTAACCCCCGCGCAGAAACGCGAGTGGCTGGACGGCCTCGACGGCGTCTCGATGGCCTCCGACGCCTTCATCCCATTCCGCGACAACATCGACCGCGCCGCGATGAGCGGCGTGCGCTACATCGCCCAACCCGGCGGCTCCGTCCGCGACCAGGAGGTGGCCGCTGCGTGCGACCACTACGGCATCGTCATGGTCGCTTCGGGCGCGCGCCTCTTCCATCACTAGCGGAGCGCGAGAGGGACAGCGTGAACGAACGCACGGCGAAGACGGAAGGGCGCGCCGCCTGGCTCGGCGCGGGCGTGCTCTACGACGAGGCGTGGACGCTCCAGAAGCGCCTCGCCGCGTTTCGCAGTGAGGAGCGAATCCCCGACACACTGCTGCTGTTGGAGCACGCGCCCGTCTACACCGCAGGCCGTCGCGCCGTCGCCGAGCACGTGATCGGCGCGCTGCGCGCGCCGCTGGTCGAGACCGATCGCGGCGGGCAGACCACCTACCACGGACCCGGTCAACTGGTCGGCTATCCCATCATCTCGTTGCGAGAGCACGGGCTGGGCCCCCGCTCCTACGTGGACGCGCTGGAGGGGGCGGTGATTGCGGCGCTCGCCCGTTTCGGCGTCCGCGCGTGGTGCGAGCCCGGCCTCACCGCCGTATGGACGGCGCATGGAAAGATCGCGGCGTTCGGCGTGAAGGTGTCGCGCGGCGTTACGCTCCACGGCTTCGCGCTCAACGTCTCCACCGACCTGGCGTACTACGCGCCGATCATTCCGTGCGGCATCGCCGACAGGCCCGTCGCCTCCGCCGCCTCCATCCTCGGCGAGGCGCCGTCCATGACGGCGATGCGTTCGGCAGTGACCCAAGAATTGGGGACGCGCTTGGGCATCGCGTGGCGCGAGGTTCCGCAAGC
>JAPPFU010000050.1:0-1106 GCA_028875085.1 Chloroflexota bacterium | reverse complement strand
GTTCTATACCTGCCCCTACAACCCAGCGCGCGTACTCCTGACCGCAAGTAGGCCAAACCCGCACGCTTCTTTTGTGGCGGCGGTTAGGTTCGCTGCCTACGATAGAAACGTGGAGTATCGCCCATGCCCGCATTCCGAGAACTCTACGCCCTTCAAGCCGTCGACCTAGAGTCCGACGGGCGCAAGCGACGTCTCGACGAGATCGCCGAGGCGCTGAGCGACCGCCGGGCGCTCGACGCCCTGGCCGCCCACTTGGCAGAGGTCTCCGCCGCTGCCGGTGCGCTCGATTCGCGCCGGCGCGAATTCGACGACGCCATCGCCCAACTGACCGACCGCATCGGGAACGCGGAGGCCCGCCTCTACAGCGGAACGGTCGTTAACCCGCGCGAACTCCAGGGATTGCAGGCCGACGTGGCGCAGTTGGGACGCCAGCGCGACGCGCAAGAAATCGGCCTGCTCGAGGTGCTGGAGGAGCTGGACCCGTTGGAGAAGGAGCGCGCGGAGACGCAGGCGCGCTTCAACGAGGAGCGGCAGGCGTGGGAGGCGCGCCACGAATCCTTGCTCAGCGAGCAGGCCGTGTTGGAGCGCGAACTCGCCGACCTCAGCGCGCGGCGCAACGCGCAAGCGGCGGCGCTTCCGCCGCAAGAACTGGCGCTGTACGAGCAAGTGCGCTCGCGCAACGCGCAGGGCAAGGCCGCTGCCCGCGTCCGGAACGATATGTGCGAATCGTGCCGCGTAGGCCTGCCCCGGCGCACCGTGCAAGAGCTGCGCGCGGCGGCGCATCTGCTGCGCTGCCCCAACTGCGCTCTCATCCTCATCTTGGAGTGACGCTATGCGGGCCCTCGGCTATCACCAAGCGCAAGACGCCCAGGCAGGAGAATCGGCTTTCGCCGCGTACTGCGAGGAGCACCGTCACATCCCCTACGGCGTCTTCGCGGAACAAGACGAAGACCACGCCCGCCCGCGCTACCACGAGATGCTCCGCCGCATCGAGACCTCCGGACTTGGCTACCTCGTCGTCGTGCCGTCGGTGGAGCACCTTGGCGGCTCCATCCGCGAGCAGGTCGAGCGCGTCCTCGAACTCGACGCGCTGCACTGCGAGGTGG